>CALEIL010000487.1 GCA_937876435.1 uncultured Bacteroidota bacterium | reverse complement strand
GCTCAACCGGTAGGATATTCTCAGCAAATTCTATTCCATTATATCCAAGAAAATCCGTAGCAAAACTGGTGGCCGTGGTTTGGGAATATCCGTACTTTATTTTATTTACACTCTGGACACCAGTAATATCAAGGTGGTTATTTTGATTAAATTCTTTGTTGTAGGTGAAGATATTTTCTACCAGGTATTCTTCTCTCAGGCCTCCCCATATTGATGCCCGGCCCTGGTCTGCCAGACCGGAGGAGTGAAGACTTGAGTAGTAATACCCCCCTTCAGTAGATTTTCTTCTCAAGGTACCATTGAGCTGATAGGTAAGATTGTTGACAATATCATAACTTCCAGATAAGTTAAGGTCCATTGAATTGCTTTTATTTTCATTGGTGGATTCGCGCGTGTTCCATAATGGATTGGTATAAGAGTTTTCATTCTCTCCCAATGGATATCGCACAATATTCCCATTTTCATCAAAAGCCTTGGAAACAGGCGGAAGTACAATCCACTGCAATGTTCCGGATTCTATGTTCTGGTTGCTGGTCGTAAGAAAAATGTTGGACTGGAATTTTAGTTTATCACTGATGCGGTGATCCAGATTGATCCGGGCGGATCCACGCAAGTAATCAGAACCAGGAATTACGCCTTTTTGATCAAAGAATCCCAGGCTCGCATATGCTTTCGTTTGTTCAGTTCCTCCAGAAAGACTGATATTATGATTGGAAATCATTCCATTTCGCATGACAAGATCTTCCCAGTTTACGTAATTTTTGGAACTCATCACCTCCCTTTGAATCTGAGTAAAAACAAAGTCATCGGGTTCATACTCACCTTGCGCATTGGAGGTCCGGAAGGCTTCCCGTCTTAGTTGTATCCATTCTTCACCAGAGTAGAGATCAAAATTCCGAACCAGTTTCTCATTACTATAATATCCATTATACGAGATGGCCAATTTACCTTCTTCCCCTCTTTTCGTGGTAACAAGTACCACGCCATTGGATGCCCGGGCTCCATAAATGGCCTGAGCAGAGGCATCCTTGAGAATTTCAATTGATGTTATATCTTCAGTATTTATATCATTTATATTGTCCAGTGGTACGCCGTCCACAATGAATAATGGGCTGTTTCCTCCAAGAATACTATTATTGCCCCTGATCACGATGTTGGAATTTCCCCCTGGTCTTGGATCATTGAGGGTGATGCGTACACCAGGAGCCTGTCCCCTCAACATTTCTGTAAAATCAGTTGTCGGCTGGGTCATGGCTTTGTCTATATCTACTACAGCGACAGAACCAGTGATATCACTCTTTTTTTGAGTACCATAACCCACAACTATGATTTCATCGAGCCGGGAAATATTTTCTTTCATCACTATGTCCAAAACTTGTTGGTTTGTGACGGTGACTTCCTGTGTTAGGTACCCTACATAGGAAAAGATAAGCTTTACCGTATCTTCTGGTATTTCCAACCTATAATTTCCATCAAAATCTGTAACAGCCCCTTGACCAGGTTGGGATTTAATCACTATATTGACTCCGATCAATGGATTCCCATCCGGATCCGTGACTGTCCCTTGTATGGTCCGATCCACTTTGAACAAATGTCCTGGAATTGCTTTGATGGTGTGAATGGAGGCGGATAATTGATTCACCTTTTGGATATGGAACAAGAGAATCTGGTTTGTACCTTCGACCAACTCATACCCGATATTCAATCGCGCCAATATCCGTGTAAGTAAATTACCCAACGACTCATTATTAGCATTTACGGTGATTTTGCGATCACTATCAATTCGCTGTGGACTGTAAAGAAATTCAATCTCCGTTGCCATGGCGATTTTATCCAATACTTGTTCCAAACTCACCTCCTCCAATCGAAGGTGAACCTTAAGATCCAGAATTCCTTTTTCATCCGGTAATTCGGTTGCCTGTGAAGCAGAGAATCCACTCACAAAAAGAATTAAAAAGATAATAATTCCTGATTTGTATACGTCCTTCATATTTTTTAATTTTTACATCCTTTGCTATAAATTTCAATTTGCCCCTGGTTTTCCCGGAAACTGGCATCCAAAAGTTTACAAATAATATAGAGTGCCTGATCAAGTTGTTTATCGGTAAATGATGCGGTGATGGAGCAGCCTTGAAGGACCTCCTTGTCGTATTCAATTTTCACGTTAAATTTCTTCGCCAAATCCTTGAAAATAGTTGATACTGGGGTGTTCCTGTAGCTCATTGATTGTTTGGCTGCCTGGGCGCCGGTCATTTCATTTATGCTTACTTTTCGTAATTCAATGTTTTTGGTTTGCTTATTCAAATGAAGGCTTTCCATCCTGGTCAGTATTGCCAGGGAATCGTTTTTTCCTGTAGATACCAAGCTCTTCACCTCAACTTTTCCATCTGTCACCTTCACAAAAGACTCCTCCATCTGGGTTTTATCACTTACATAAAATTCAGTCCCGAGTACCCTGGTTTGAAACTGATCTGATTGCACTATGAATGGTATATGATCCAGTTTTTCGACCATAAAAAAAGCACTGCCTGCCAGATGAATTGTGCGTTCTTTTGAAAAATCATTCTGGTTGTACGCAATTTCACTTCCCGGGTCTAGAAATACATAGGACTGATCAGGAAGCTCAACAGTCATTGGCCCGGAAGATGGATTGTGGATAGAAGTCCATTCATTATCCTGTATTTCCTGGACGACAATGTCATCGGTTGACTGGAGAAATGGCTTGTTTGTATAAAACCACCAGCCCGACATAAACACCGCCAACATGAGTACAACTACTGTACTGGAGCGTTTGATCTTGTGAATCCGATCCTTGAGAATAATATCTCTAATTAACCGATCCTTTTGTGCATTGATCCGGTGATGATCAACGCTTAAGTTCTGATCATTTTTGAAATTATACAGATCGATGGCATACTGTAGTTTTTTAATATGTTCCGGACTTTGCCTGGCATAATCATGCCAATAAGTGCCCTGGTCAGTGTCTGAGGTCATCCATTTTATGAATTCCGGATGATTTACGATTTCCTCTATAGTGTATTCGTGCTTCATATATGTATTGAGTGCGATATTCACTCTATAGAGAGCAGCGAAGTGGTGGGATCTAACAGGTTAAAGGAAAGTTTTTTTAAATTTTTTTGGTCGGTCTTGTTTTCCAACTGTGGACTATGGTTAAAACCGGCTTGTAGACGTGCTAAAAACAAAATCCCAAACCTGCACTGTTCCAATTATAGAGAAGAGTGATTACATCTTCTATAAATCCATATTTTCAGTATTTGCTCTTCAAATTTCGCAGGGAACGGCTGAGCAAATTATACGCAGATTGACGCTCGATCTTCATAATTTCGGTGATCTCATCAAACGATTTGTGTTCTAAAAAATGCAGTGTTATGATCCGTCGTTGCCGAATGGGAAGTGCAGACAGATTAACGTTTAATTTTTCTATTTTCTCCCTTTCGTCCTCTTCTACGATCCATTCATCTTCCGGACTTATACTGTACATCTGTTCCAGTGGAATGGCTTCTTCTGGTAAATATGTTCGATATTCCCGAAGGGATCGTATCATCTTTGTTTTTAAAGTTCGCATTAGATAAAAAAATGCTGCACCCGGTTGCCGGATCTCTTTTCTCTTTTGCCATAAAATCAGAAATGATTCCTGAACAGCATCTTCTACGATGTATTCAACCTGGGATATCGTAATCCCATACCGATACAACCGCTCATAGTTTTGCTCAACGAATAAAATAAATTCTTTTCGTCGTCTTAAATTAAACTTTTGTTCTTGACTATGAAGTGGCACAATTTAGGCTTCTGATCGTAATGATTCTAAGATAATACTTTGTACCCAGATAGTGAGTTTCCTCCATATTATTTTTACCAGGAGATAGAAAGTAGTAACCAGCGAATGGTTTGCCCGGGTCCGGATCAAGTCCGGAGTGACGTCTCCGGAACTTCAAAACATTAGTTCTTTTAGAACCCAACCAAATCTATCACCTGGGCTGCCTATCTACTCATAGAAACCTGCCCGGCCAGAGCAGATCTACCCGGGGCAAAAGATCTCCGGCACCCCTTGTTTGATACGGTCGTCGTAGTGACAGACAGGAGGTTGCTGGACAAGCAGCTCCGGGAGAACATTAAGGAATTTCCACAGGTGAAAAACATCGTAGCTCCCGCCTATTCTTCTATGGAGTTCAAAAACAGGCTGTGTCTTAAGCAACATATAGAGGCGCATCCCGATTTTCAATCCAAAGTTGCCGAGAATCCGGACGTGCAGAACAGGGATATTGCTTTTAATAAGATACTGGAGGAAGTGATGCACAAACAACGAAAGCAAGAATTGGATCTGTATCGGCTGTATGCTAACGACGACTCTTTCAAACGGGCGTTTTTTGGTACCATGAAGCGATTGGTGGATGCAGCAGATTTTGGATCATTGTAGAGTTGTATGGAAAAAAACAAAGTATAGTTCTGAGGGATTGTAAATTAGTTTCTGTTTTTAGGAAGTTCGAAAGTATTATTATAAATATTGAATTGAGCGGAATTGATTTGATGATGCAGCCAACACAGTATGTTCGCCTTTTTATATAAAAAGAGATACATTCGTTATTTATTCTAAAAGCCCAGTTATGAAAGATCAACCCAGGTCCACCAGAAGATCATTTCTTAAGAAAGCCGGAATGGCCACGATGGCGGCCCCCCTCCTGAGCTTCAACCGATCAAATGGTGGTGCTGCGCATATAAATCAGTCGAATCAGGATTTTGAATTCGCATTCCTCACCGATATTCACATCCGACCCGACCGTGGTGCGCCCGATGGTTTTCAAATGGCGATCGATAAGGTCAACAATATGGACCCTGATTTTGTGATCACGGGCGGGGACCTGGTCTATGACGTCATGCGGGGCCAGTTTGATAAAAGCGACGGCCTTTTCAAACTGTACCAGGAAATGAGCAAAGGGTTTCATATGCCCGTTTACAACTGCATAGGAAACCATGATCTCTTTGGGATCTATGAAGAAAGCCCGGAAGGTCCCGACCATCCCGATTATAAATATGGTATGTGGGAAAGGTATTTCGGTGACACCTACTACGCCTTCGAGCATAAAGGTTGGCATTTTATCACGCTCAATTCACTGGAAGTCACACCGGATAAAAAGTACAAAGGCTTCTATCACAAAGCACAACTTGACTGGCTGGAATCATATATAAAATCCGTGGACCCGGCCACACCGATTATTGTGACGACGCATCTACCCATGGTCTGTGTGTACACCCAGATTCACGGAGGTAATCCCCGTACGGTTTCCAATGCCTACGAAGTCTTTCAGATTTTACAGAACCACAACCTAAAGTTGGTTCTCCAGGGCCACATTCATTGGAAAGAATACGGGTTAGCCAATGACGTCACCCAATTTCTCACCGGGGGATCGATCGCGGGCAATGGCTGGAAGGGGAGGAGGCACAATACCCGGGAAGGATTTATGTCGATCCGGGTAAAAGATGACGAATTTAGCTGGGAATATATCGATCACGGCTGGGAGGCGGAGCGGTTGAAACGAGAGCAGTAAGCCCATTTACGGGTATAGTAAAACTGTCATAAAAAAAATTGGCTGCATCAGAATCCCCAATGCAACCAATTTACTACCAACTATGAAAATATATATTTTAACATGAGGTAGGGGTCCTGAGTAGGCGTTTGTAATTGGATCGCGTCTGTATATAGAGTGTATTATAAGAAATCAATTCCCCGCGAATTTGTTCAATCCACGGCACAGGACAATAATTTATGTATCGTAGTTTGATTCCCGACGAGCGTTCTATGGTATCCGAAAACTCGTCCAATGGGTCACGACCCATTGCTCCATTCGTGGTATGCTAAAACTCGTCCATTGCTTCCCACCAACCCCAGACAATTGCCCACTAATTCAAAATTCAACATCAAAAATTCAAAATTACACCCCTCTACTCATCCCAAAGCACCGGTTCGGTCAACCCCTCAATCGCCGGGACATTGGAACCATTCCGGCTTTTCTCAGAATCCGGATATTCCAACCGACGAATAAATTCACCCAGATTGGCATTGGCAGGGAGGTCGAAGTCGGTATACTGATAATCAAACCGGCGGGCATCGTTCCAGGTTTCCGGGTGCAGAAACATCGCGAGATACTTTTCATCCATGATTTGCTGAATGGTCAGCGTGGAACTATTCAGATCGCCGTATTTCTCCTGCATATAGGTGGAAATATCTCCATCCGGTACGCCAACCTTTTCCATATTGGACCGGATCCCATCGATGAAGGCATTCAGTGCTCTGGTATGATCACCGGAACGAAATGCCGCTTCCGCTTCTATAAACTTTTGTTCTGCATAGGTAAACATGAGTAGGGGCGCATCGTCT
>CALEIL010000486.1 GCA_937876435.1 uncultured Bacteroidota bacterium | reverse complement strand
GTACTATTCACGGTATTTCTCAATTTGGTACTGGATCCGTTGTTCATTTTCGGATATGGTCCGATTCCAGCTTATGGAGTGTCGGGAGCTGCCTGGGCCAGTGTGATCACCCAGAGTCTTTCAGCCGTGATAGGTTTGTGGATCTTATTCAGAGGAAAAAGGGGTATTCACATCAATTTGCGGGACATGAAACCGGACCTTGCATATATCCGACGTCTATTGAAAATTGGTCTACCCGCCAGTATGGATCAAAGTACCAGGGCCGCTGGTCTCACTGTGATGGTTATGCTGGTCACCAGTTTTGGAAGTGAGGTAGTGGCAGCTTACGGGGTAGGTGCCAGAATATTGAGTTTTGTCATCATCCCCGCTTTGGGTCTATCGATCGCCACCACTACATTGGTCGGTCAAAACGTGGGGGCAGGTAAAATTCAGCGGGCCGAAAAGACTGGCAACCTGAGCAGTAAGATTGCCTTTTTTGGACTCACAACAGTCGGCATATTGTTATTTGTTTTCGCTCCTCAGATTCTGGCCTTTTTTGTCCCCAATGATCCCGACGTGATACGTGACGGTGCAAAGTTTATCCGGATCATGGCTCCCTCATTTGGCCTCCTGGGTGTCCAGCAATCCATGACGGGGGTGTTCAACGGTGCCGGGTTCACGCTGGCGTCTATGCTGATTTCGATACTCAACCTGTGGATATTACGATTCCCCCTGGCTTATATTCTGTCCAACAATACCTCCCTGGGTTTTGAGGGGATCTATTGGGCCTTTCCTATCTCCAATTTGCTAGCTGCCGCCACGGCCTTCATTTATTACAGGTCCGGACAATGGAAAGAAAAAGCCCGACAAAGCAAGGAGGACATGGATATATTGAATTTGTAGTGATTCATATTTTCTTCTCATCTGATATCACCACAGAGATATTTTAATTTTTGAAGGACTTTTGACTAAGGAATCTCAATCGAAATTTCGTATTTGATGTACCTGCTTCCTGTTGTATGCCCAACTTACCCTTTTATTTTTTAAACACCAGAACTCCCTGGAATCCATAGGCCGCGATATCTGCGAGATATAAACGTCCCGGGTTTTTATTTAGACTTGCGAATATGTGGTACCAGGATGATGGTTTCGATAATTTTTTGTAACTTATCATCATATTAAAATATACTGCCATGGTACAATTAAATTCCGACCAAAATATTCTTTATATGGTAGTTTCCGGAACATTAAGCAACCAGGACTTTGACCAAATTTCGTCCCTCGTCCATTCCGCGGTCCGGGAATATGGCAAGATCAGACTCTACTATGAAATGAATCAATTCAAGGGCTGGACCTTTCGGGCTTTTTGGCGTGATCTCTATCTGGACCTCAAATTTCGAAATAAGGTCGAGAAAATTGCTCTGTTGGGTGATCAGAAATGGGAGAAATGGATGGCGGATTCCATCCGTCCGTTATCAGGAGCAGAAGTTCGGTTCTACCCCTTATCCATAAAGGCAGAAGCAAAGGAATGGATCGAGAATTAGGAGTGACATATGACGACGGACGAATGGAAACTGGTGCCTGCGGGCGGTTTGTGGCCTTCGGCCGTTTGTACGGGTCGTCCTATAGACAAATTGTGATTTGTCTCTACGCCAATTCAAAACTAAAAATTCAAAATTTAAAACTAAAATTTGCTCATCCTCACACTCCTCCTAATAACTCGTCCTGCCAGGATTTGAGTTCGTCCCACTTACCTTCAAACGCGAGTCGGGCCTGACGGGGCCAGGTGACGGGAGTATGCTGACGGAACCGATCTCCGCCTTCTCTCAAAATTTCTTCGCATCGATCTACAGGGGTCTGGGACAATTCGTACCAGGTCAATATGCCGTGATCGTGGAACAACTCCTGAATTTTGGGTCCTATGCCTTCCACTATTGTCAAATCATCCTGCTGAACGGCTTTCCCGAATGCAGCTTGCGCCGCGTCGGCATCGAATACGAGATCCGGAACCTTGCCAGCAATGTGCACCGGAGGAGAAATTCCCTGGTCAGATCCGTCCCGATCTATCATTCCTGAATCCTGGCCCTCTCTACCACTGATGTTCTCAAGCCGAAACAGCAGAGCTGCGTTCTCATCTTTCAAGTTTTGAATTTCGGTGCGGTTCTCATCCCATTCGTGCTGCAACAATTCAAATCGGCCCACCAGTTCGTTGTACGAATGAGTAGCCTTCTGCTCAGATTTCGTTGAATTGGCTAAATCATTTTCCAGCAATGAAACCCTCCTTCCAGATTCTGCCAGTCTATCCCGTTCTGCATTGTATTTGCCGATCCACTCCTCTATTTCGCTTTGTTTTCCAGCCCGGCCGAGCAAATAACCCAGCAACGCTGAGATCAATCCTACAATAATCGGAATTATCCAACACCATGTCATAGTCGTAAATTTTAGTTTTGAATTGTTAATACAGCTCTTCTGTTTTGAGCCATGCCCGATGGAGTGTCGTTGGAAGCCACCGGACTAGACTGACCTTTTGAAACCGTCTGGATCCGATCCGGTCTGAAGCCATTTCTCACCAGATATGATTTCAAGAATTCAGCCCGCTCCTTTCCTAGTCGGATATTCACCTCCGGACTTCCGGAATTGTCGGTATGACCGTCGATAATGATCGTAGCCTGGCTATTTTGATCGATGAATTGATTGAGCCTGGATATAAGTTGCCGTTCTTCCGACGTAAGATTTACATAAGCGCTCCCGGTTTCAAAGTGAAGAACTAATGGATCTTCCTGCAATTCCCGGACAAATGCAGCAAAATCCTCCGCTCTGGATTCATTGTTTTGGGTCCCATCTACCAACGTATCAGACCCTTCCTCCGGATCGGTTACCCGGGCCACTTCCTCCATCAGTGAATACGACACCGGACCTCTGATCAGCGAATCCTGCCCTGCCCATGCCCCTTCAAATACAGAACCACGCACAGTCAGTTGGTTACCAGAAATGCCCCGTTCTATCAGGGCGCTTTTCACAGCATTGGCCCTGGCTTCTCCCAGTGTGGGAAATGCTGACAGATTATCTTCGGTAGCATAAGCAAATCCGGTGATGTCCAGTGACACGTCGTCGTGGGAACTCAGATAGTCCTGTAAATTGGATATGCTATTTTCTAATTCATCCGCTATAGGGGTCACAAAGGAATAGGAAGAAAGGGGGAAATCAAAATTACTACTGGAATTAACCAGCATCCCACCGTCAGGATTTGCCACCAAAAAGGGCAATCCCTCGTTGATGACCTCATCGGTTCCGCTAGTGGTATCCCCGGCAATTCCTGCTCCGCAACACAGGAAATATTGCAAAATGGCACCGATTCCTACGGTCAAAATTATCCCAATGATGTAGCCTGTAGAACCTTTCATGGTGAAATTGATTGTTCACCATGTAATATATATAATATTTAACAATAAATTAAATATATTTTTCCTGACCTCAAAAATATTGCAGGATCCCGACTTCCACCGTTGATTAATTACCTTTCCAGCGCTTGCCGGATATCGGCGATCAGGTCCTCCGGCTCTTCAAAACCCACCGAGAGGCGCATCATAGAGGGAGTAATTCCCCTGCGCGCTCTTTCGTCTTCGGTAAGATCAAAATGGGAAGTCATGACGGGTTGGGTACACAAACTTTCAGCCCCTCCCAGGCTGGGCCCGATCCGGATCAACTCCAGCCTGTCTGCCACCCGGGATGCGTCTTCCACCCCCCCGTTAAATTCGATGGTCATCATGCCACCAAATCCCTTCATTTGCCGGCTGGCTAATTCGTGGCCAGGGAATCCAGACAATCCGGGGTACAGGACTCGTTTTATTCCAGGATAATTCTCCAATGCCTGAGCGATCTTCAAGGCTGAATTGTTTTGTCTTTCCACCCGGATGACCAGCGTCCGGATGCTCCGACACAGAAGAGAAGCGACTTCGGGCGATGGTACCTGACCGAGATTTTTTCGCCAGGGTCTTATTTTCCCGATCAGATCATTTCGGCTCATCACAGCTCCGGCGGTTATGTCGCTATGCCCTCCCAGATATTTGGTGGCACTATGGACCACTACGTCGGCTCCCAGGGCGAGTGGATTCTGATTGATGGGCGTGGCGAAAGTATTGTCGATGCATACCAGTGCCCCATAGGCATGAGCCAGGTCGGAAATCATAGCTATATCCTGTATGTCCAGGACAGGATTGGACGGCGATTCAAAATAAACCATTCCAATTCCGGTTTTAAGTAAACTTTCCAGTTGGTCCAATTCGTCTTTTAGGAGAAAATGGATCTCAAATCCCAGGCTTCGTAACTGAGTATCGAGCAACTCATACGTTCCTCCATACACATCCCCCACACATACGATACCTTCCCGTCCCAAAGCCAGCAAAGTAGCCGATTCAGCCGCAACACCTGATCCAAAGCACAAGGCTGCTTCCGCTCCCTCGAGCATGGCGAGTTTGGCTTCCAGGGTCCGTATGTTGGGATGAGTTCCATAACGGGTGTATATGTTTCCTGGTTTATCCCCCACCATGACGTCCACCAGGGACTGGGTATCGGGGAATACAAAAGTGGTCGTATTGTACAAGGGGGTATGCGGAGATCCCTGGGGATCCTCGATTTCACCCTGGTGCACACAACGGGTAGCAATGCCCCAATTTCTGTCAGTTTTCATGGTTAATAGGATTGCGTATTAATTCACTCCGGTCGCAGGAGGGTTGAGATACGATGCGTGCATGGCATCGATTTCCTTCCGTGAGGGCATCTCACTTTCACTGATGAAAAATCTGAAATTGACATCGAATGATTCACCATCGGCCAGGTCTTTTGAAAAATAGGGACCAAATCTCCCGTAATCCCGGTAAGCTGACCACACCGCTGGACTGGGATTTCCTTCCCCGTTCATATCCACGATACTGTATGTCTTATGGTCCAGTCCATACTCCATACCCACCCAGGGCAGATTGTGATCCACCGTGGGATCGATGCCATCCTTGTGAAAATAATAGGTAGGTTTTCGACTGCCAGGTTTTTCATCCGCCACATCCCCGTGCGCCCTGTATTGCACCCCTCCATGTTCCGGATCCCCTGCAAGACTGACATCTCCATTAGCAGCCGTCAAAGTAGATGAAAAGTCGAGCAATGCGATCGCGGGCGATGGCAGGTGATAAATCGTTGCGGTCCGGATCTCATCGATGATGGTTTGTCCGGTACTGTCGTTCCAGTGGATCCTTGATTTTACCCTTGCCAGCACAGGTCCGGCGGTCAATTCTACAAATTCGATATGCTTCTGGGTAGTCAACTGCTCCATTCCCCAGAATGACAGCCTTTGTCCCTGGTACTTTACATCCCTCCATCCGATCATAATCCCCCGGTGATGCGACCAGGTTCCCGGCTCATATCCGTTGGTAATCAACCTGGTTCCATCCAAATCGTAAAGGTGATAGAAAACCCGGTTCCTGGCGGTCAGGGTTTCTCCCAGTACAAACTGGCTGTCCAGTTCGTACTCGTACCGAAATACCTTTTTACCATCATAGATCAAATCCAGATGCTTACCCTGATCATCCTGCCACAGGAAATCAGGCGTCGATGCATCGGTTGTGGATTGAAAAGTGGCTGCCCATGAAGTATTCGCGTCTGTACGGGTCTCCGGGAGAACCCACCACAACCTGACCTCCCCCGATCCTTCCCGCGTGAGCTGACCGGGTATGTTCTCCGAAGCACCATCGGAGGTGGAAAGGGAAACGCTGATTTGATTCACATCGGTATTGCGGAATCTTGATGGCAGGTCGATTGCGACGCTCACCGGAACGTTTGCCCCCTGCACATCCGAAGGATTGACCTCCACTATAATGGTAGAATCATCCTGCGAACAGCTCACAGAAACCAATAGAAAAAAGAAGAAATAGAAGTAGTGCAGTTTTTTCATAAATCAGAGTAATTTTATAATCGATGATCTTAGGATAATTATGAAGGTTTGAGGCTCCGGCCGATGGACCCAGTCAACCAATTTTGTGCCAAGGTAAAAAGAAATTTAGTTATAACTCGTGTTAGTTTTTCGTGAAATTTGCCAGACTTCTTCAGAAATGAAGTTGGGATAATAAATCTTTTGCTAATTTCGGATTCGAATCATTTTTTTCAAAATTAAACTCCATCCAATGTCTTCCAGACGAGATTTTATCAAGCAGGCAGCCCTGCTTTCAGGCTCCACAGCCCTGGCCGGTTTTTTCCCCGCCGCTATACAACGTGCCATGTCCATCAATCCGGCGAAGGGAACCAGCTACCTGGATGCCGAACACATCGTCATTCTCATGCAGGAGAACCGGTCCTTTGACCATTCATTTGGCAAATTGAAGGGCGTAAGGGGCTTCAATGATCCGAGGGCTATCTCACTCCCAAATCAAAACAAGGTTTGGCTCCAGTCCAATACCAAAGGAGAAACCTATGCCCCATTCAGATTTGACATCAAGAATTCCAAAGTGACCTGGATGTCTTCCCTTCCTCATTCGTGGGAAAATATGGTCCAGGCCCGGAATGAAGGGAAACACGACGAATGGCTGGAAGCTAAGAAATCGGGAAGAAAGCAATATCAACACATGCCCCTGACCATGGGATTCTTTGACCGGGAAGATATCCCGTTTTATTATGCACTGGCGGATGCCTTTACGGTGTGCGACTATCACTTTTGTTCCTGCCTGACAGGGACTACGGCCAACCGGCACTTTCTATGGACCGGTACGCTACGCGATCCCCGCTACCGGAAATCCAAAGCTATGGTCCACAACGGGGACGTGACTTACAATAAATGGGCGCGATGGAAGACGTTCCCGGAAAGGCTGGAAGAAACGGGCGTATCCTGGAAAGTTTACCAGAATGAACTGAGCATGCCGTGTGGATTTGAGGGGGAAGAGTCCGACTGGCTGGGTAATTTCACGAATAATAACCTGGAATGGTTCGAACAATACGGAGTGCGCTACGCCGAGGGTTTTCAAAATTATCTTACAACGGTGATAGACGAATACCCCGGCAGAATCAAATCGATCGAGAAGGAACTGGCCTCCGTAGACAAGAATTCTGATTCTTTCAAAGAATTGACCACCAAACTCGAGGAAACCAAAGACCACCTGAAACAGGCACAGGAAAATAAGGAAAAATGGGGCCGGGAAATATTTGAAGAACTGAGCGAATATGAACGCAATATTCACAATAAAGCCTTCCAGACCAACAGCGAATATCCGGATTACCATTCCATAGAAACTTTAAAGTACGACGACAATGGCACACCCAGAGAAATGAAGGTGCCCAAAGGGGATATCCTCTACCAATTCCGGAAAGACGTCGACGATGACCAACTTCCTGCCGTATCCTGGGTTTGTGCACCTAAAAATTTCTCCGATCACCCGGGGGCACCCTGGTATGGTGCCTGGTACATCTCTGAGATGATGAACATTTTGACTAAAAATCCGGAGGTCTGGAAAAAAACCATTTTTATCGTGACCTACGACGAGAACGATGGGTATTTTGATCATATTCCTCCATTTGTTCCCGCCGAAGCAGGAAATCCGGAGACGGGCAAAGTCAGCCACGATATCGATACCTGGCAGGAATTTGCCCGAAAAGAGGATGAATTGGAAAGACGTCAGGACAATCCCGATAGCGCCCGATGGGGTCCCGTGGGACTGGGCTTTCGGGTACCAATGATCGTTGTTTCACCGTGGAGCCGCGGTGGATTTGTCAATTCCGATGTACTCGACCACACCTCCACCATCCAATTGATCGAAAAGGTGATGCAGAAAAAAGCCAGTGGACCTCTTTATGAAGACAATATCAGTCCCTGGAGAAGAATGGTATGTGGAGATATTTCATCGGCTTTCCGCCCTTACAACGGTGAGCAAATAGCTTTACCGGATTCGGTCGAACACGATGAGTTCGTAGCTACGATACATCAGGCTCAGTTCAGGGATCTGCCGCGGGGATATCAGAACCTCACCAGCAAGGAGCAACAACAAATCAATGAAAACCCCAGGGACTCTGTCCATATGCCGCAACAGGAACCAGGCATCAAAGACAGCAATGCGTTGTGTTATCAAATGCATGCCGATGGTTTCCTGGACCAGAGCGAGAGACATTTCAAATTGACATTGTCCAATCCTGATTTTGTCTTTGGCGAACAAACCAGAGGGGTTCCCTATATAGTATACGCCATCGGGGAGTATAAATCAGTCACTGGAGATGGATATGAAACCAACCGTGCCTGGAATTATGCGGTAGCGGCCGGCGATCAACTGGAGGAAGTGTTTCCGATTAATCATTTCAGGAATCCTGAGTACCACTTTCGTGTATACGGACCCAATGGTTTTTATCGCGAATTCAAGGGCAATCAAAAGGATCCTGCACTTGATATAAAATACACCTGCGAACAGGAAGAACACCATCCATCGAAGTTGACTGGGAACCTGGAGATCCGGTTCAACAACCAATCCGGAAAAAATTTAAACCTTCATATCCAGGATATGGCATATGGGGAGCCTCCGGTTCAATTGATCATTGAACCCGGTAAACAAAGCACCGTGATCGGTCTCAGTAAAAGTCACCATTGGTATGATTGCAAAATCACCGTAGAGGGATACGACCAGTTTTCTCAGCACATTGCAGGCCGGGTAGAGACCGGTAAACATGGCAAGACCGATCCGCAAATGGGGTAATCAATGAGGAATGACGAGTTACGAATGACGAATGACGAATTCCAGAGCGCGGTGGGTTCCACCTGGCATTTCCCG
>CALEIL010000485.1 GCA_937876435.1 uncultured Bacteroidota bacterium | reverse complement strand
GTCTTTGAAGCCGGTGCAGAGTTGCCTGATGTGCCCCGGATAGAGGCAGGTGGGAAATATATCGCACCTGGTTTTATCGATATACACATCCATGGGGGAGGGGATAGTGATTTTATGGAAGGTACGGTAGAGGCTTTCCTCAATATCGCAGAAACCCATGCCCGATATGGGACGACGGGGATGTTTCCCACGACATTATCCGGAAAGTGGGAAGATTTTTTGAGAACACTCGAGGTGTACGAAGAGGCGGCAGACGAAAATGTCAACGGTTCCGAATTTCTCGGATTGCACATCGAGGGCCCTTATCTGGCGATGAGTCAGAAGGGCGCTCAGGATCCCCGGTATATTCGCAATCCGGTTCCCGAAGAATACGAGTATGTCATTCGAAAGTATCCGTTTGTCAAACGCTGGAGTATAGCACCGGAACTTCCCGGTGCTCTCGAATTTGGGGAATTTATGCGGCAGCATGGAGTGCTGACCGCCATAGCACATACGGATGCGATATACGAAGATGTCATCCGGGCACACGAATCGGGTTTCTCCCTGGCTACACATTTTTATTCGGCGATGTCGGGTGTGACCCGCCGGGATGCGTTCCGATTTGCGGGTTCCATAGAAGCCACCTATTTACTGGACGCGATGGACGTGGAAGTCATAGGCGATGGCATTCACCTTCCCGCACCTCTTTTGCAATACATTATCAAGGTGAAGGGGACCGACCGCACCGCTTTGATTACTGATGCCATGCGGGCTGCCGGTATGGGTGAAGGTCCGAGCATACTGGGAACCAAAGAAGATGGGCTTCGGGTGATCGTAGAAGACGGAGTGGCCAAATTGTTGGATCGATCTTCCTTTGCAGGGAGTGTGGCCACCATGGACCGGACCGTCCGGACTATGATTCAAAAAGCGAATGTGACCCTGGTGGAAGCGGTTAAAATGGCCAGCCTGGTACCAGCGCGGATCATGAAAATCGATCATCACAAAGGATCCATTTCACCGCGTAAAGATGCCGATATTATCCTGTTTGACGAAGACGTTCAGGTCTCCATGACTATCGTGAAAGGCCGGGTGATCTATTCATCCATGTCCTGAGATGGAGTCATGTAGCTGATTCTGTTATCCGGTTGGACGTTCTGGGCCAGCCGGATTCCGGTGTATTGCCATCTCAAATACGGATGGAAGAAATTCCGGTAGCTTGATCGGCTGTGTCCCGGAGCCGTGACGATAGAAGCCCCCCTGAGAACCATTTGACTCACCATAAATTTGCCATTGTATTCTCCGATCGCGCCCGGTGCTCTGACAAATCCGGGATACGGAAGATAAGCGCTGCCCGTCCATTCCCACCTGTCGCCCCATCCAATTTGACTGGAGGCAGCTTCCCATTCAAATTCCGTCGGAATCCGCAAGCCCTTCCACGCAGCAAAAGCGGAGGCTTCGTAATAACTTATGTGCGACACGGGTTCGTCCTGTTTCAACGGCTGAATTCCGGAGGCCTTGTAATAATGCCATTGTCCTTCCATCCAATGCCAGTATAGCGGGGCACGGATGTGGTTCTTTTTTACCCAGTCCAGACCTTCAGCATGCCAGTACTGATGTTGGAGATACCCTTCGTCATCGATGAATTGGAGGTACTGTCTGTTCGTGACCAGTCCTTTTGCTATCTTGTATCCCGGAAGGAAGACCTTGTGACGGCCCAATTCGTTGTCGAAACAAAATCCCTCACCACTAAACCCAATGTCATATAGACCTTCCTCTATTTCAATAAATTCCTCAGAAGCCACCTCTGCGTGAACTGGTTCCGAAATTTCACGGTACTCAGGGAAAAGGGGATTATGCCCTAAAATATATTTGATATCTCTCCCCAGCAATTCCTGATGCTGCTCTTCGTGATTGAGCCCCAGGACGGTTAACATATTCAGTTCCTCACTTATAGCTCCACTGAGCAACTCGTCCATGGCGGCATCCACGTGTTTTCGGTACTGGTAGACCTCATCGACGGTCGGCCGGCTTAGATTGCCGCGATCCGTTCGGATAACACGGGTGCCAAAACTTTCGTAGTAACTGTTGAATACAAAGGAATAAGAAGGGTCGAATAGCTGATAATCCGGAAAGTGTGGCTCCAATATAAATGATTCAAAAAACCAGGAGGTATGTCCCAGATGCCATTTGGGCGGGCTTACATCTACTATGGGCTGCACCACGTAGTCCTCCGTTTTCAGCGTCGAGCAGATTTCGTTGCTTCTGTTGCGTACTCTTCGATATAGGTCTTTAAGTTCCGTCATTGGTCACCCCGGGTTTTATGTTGGATTCATTAAAAAGATTATTAATAGCTTCGGCATAAGTAGGATGGGCAAACATCGTGTCGCGTAACCGGTCATAGGTCATCCCGCCTAGCATGGCGATTTGCAATAGCGACATCAATTCACCCCCGACCGAACATATAGCAGCCACGCCCAGAATTTTTCTGGTGTTGTTGTCCACGATGGCTTTTATAAATCCCGTGGTTTCATCCGTTTCGACCGCTCTGGATATGGAGGAGGTTTTTATTTTTGCTACCGAAAAATCAACGTTCTTTTTTCGGGCTTCTTTTTCGGTGAGGCCGATTCTTCCAAGCTCGGGATCGGTGAAGAGGCAATAGGGAACCAGGCGATCCTGGATTGAAGAGGTACCCGGACCAAATAAATGATCTGTAACCACGAGATGATCGTGATAGGACACATGCGTGAACGCCGGACCACCTTTTACATCCCCCAGCGCATAAATTCCTGCTTGCGAAGTTTCCAAATGTTCGTTGACCGGTATAAATCCTTTCTCATCGGTCTGAACCCCGGTTTTTGTAAGATCCAAATCCTCCGTATTGGGCACCGTTCCGGTGGCCACCAGAAGATGAGTGCCCGATATTTTAAATAATTTATCTTCGGATGTGACTTCTACCTCAATGCCCTCCTCCGGGGCTGGGTGTACTCGCCCGACGGATGCATGGGTGATCACTTTCACGCCTTCCGTTTCAATGATTTGGGTCACCATTCGTCCCACATCATCATCTTCCGTCGGAAGCAAGCGGGGTTCTTGCTCTATAACCGTAACCTGACTGCCCATCCGTCGGAAAATCTGTGAAAATTCAAGCGCGATAGAGCCGCCACCAATTATCATTAAATGATCAGGCAGGCTATCGAGGTCCATAATGGTTTTGGAAGTATAATATTTAACGGAATCCAATCCTTCGATCCCGGGCACATTCGCCCGGACCCCGGTATCGATAAATATCAGATTGGCTGTGATGGTTTTGTGGCGCGATTCCGGGAATTCCACAAGAACTTCTTTGTGTCCCGAAAAAAGACCCCTTCCATGAAAAAGCGTAATGTTGGGATCCTGAGTCAAGGAGTCCTTCAATCCCTCGCGCGAATCGCTTACAACCTTATCCATCTGACGGTCGACCAACTCGTAATCGGGTTGGTCATTCTTTAAAGTAAGGCCATAATTTTCAGCTTTCCTGGCCTGAAAAACTTGTTTCGCGATCCCTACCAGTGTTTTTGTGGGCGTACATCCATAATTTATACAGGAACCTCCCACCTTTTCCACCTCGACAAGAGCTACTTTTTTCCCTCTTTCGGAAAATTTTTTGGCTAATGGATTTCCTGCCTGCCCGGACCCTATAATAATTGCATCGAATACTTCCATTGTGATCCATTTTACACCGCTGTCCAGACGACATCCATAAACCACGATTTGGTATCCAGAAATTCAGCGGTATGGACAAATCCATTCTCTGTGGCCATTTGGCGGATTTGTTCTTTTGAAAATTTCTGGGATATCTCGGTCCAAATGCATTCATTCTGCTCCATAGAAATCCTGGTTCCCGGTAGGTGGATCTCCATATCTTCCAAACTAACCAGAAAGCTTTTCGCTGCCCCGGACATTGGATCATAAGTGGCAAAGTGATCGAACCGGTCAATCTTGAAATCTGCATCCAGTTCGTGGTTGATCCTATGCAATAGGTTGAGATTAAAATCCCTGGTAAGTCCATCCCGGTCATCATACGCGCGTCTGATAATGGCAGGATGCTTGATGAGATCAAACCCAATAATGCACTGATCACCCGGATGCAAATATCCCCGGAGCTTACCACAGAATTGGTTGCTTTCTGCCAGGGTCATATTGCCGATGTTGCTACCCAGAAACATCAGGATCTTCCGCTTTTCACCGGACAGGGAATGCGAGGCCAAAATATCAAAGTAATCCCCCGTCAGTCCTTTAAACCGCAATTCCGGTAGCTTTGCCGGCAGGGATGATCGTAATTCACTGATTATATTCTGCGATATGTCGATCGGCACGTAGTCGAAGTCCGCCTTTGCTGAAATCAACGCACGTAGCAAATGGATGGATTTTGCACAATTACCGGGCCCCAGCTCAATCAATTCGAACGGCGAGGTGCGGATATTTAAACTGTCCACGACTTCGTGGGATTGCCGGGTAAAGATTTCCATTTCGCACCGCGTAAGATAATAATCAGGGGACGACATAATGGCCTGAAAAATCCGGTCGCCCTTTTTGTCGTAGAAATATTTTGACGATAGTTTTTTGGGAACCTGGGTCAGGCCCCGGATCACGTCGGAGTAGAAATCTTTATTTATTTTTTCAAGCCTGGATTCACCAGTGATCGTCGATATCATACTGAATCAATATTTAGATGACTTCGGCTTTCTGCTTGTAGTTCGATATAAATGTCAGCATCGAGACATGTATATCGCCATTATTATATAACGAAATTCCCTGTGCAATATTCCCCGAATGCGATCCACCATCGATTTAGTGCACCAAATCCTAAGCTCCTATAGCGCAGATCCATGTATTCTCATTCAGGTATCATCCAAGTTCATGGTCGATGGAAATGTGCACCATCGATTAGTTGCTTTTTGGAGGAACAAATTTTACCACTTCATTTTCGACCGGATCAAGGGACTGGAGATAGGTCGTAGATAGCCCCCAGGGCTGATACATATATCCCGGCGAACATTATTCATGGCATGAAGGTCTGCATATGACCCGGTTGTAGTGGTTGGGTCAGATAATAGGAATCGGAACACTGTGTTTGAAAGAAGAAATAAATAATTCCTTGGTCCGGCATCTAAAGATAAATATGCCCGGGAAATTTTAACTTTTCAGGTTTAAAAATTAAAATGTGATGCCTGGAAGAATGATGTTGTGTTAGTTTTATACGGTTATTTCACGATTTCTGGCATTCACTGGCCATGAATCGACGACTTTCCGGTTTTCGACGACCCGGACGTGATCGTACAATGCCACCGTGGGACAAATATGAATCGGAATACCGTACAGGACATCGCCCACATGAAGATCGCGATTTGATTGGCACTGGACCACGAGATGCTCTTCGCTTTGTCCGATGAATTTCATCGGAGGAGCATCGTAAAATGAAACCCTTCGGTTCAGGGGATTTTCCGCAGCAATGGATTTGTGCCCCAGATCCAGGCAAAATATTTTATCCCCCGGATGGGATATGACCCGGCTGACAACCAGGGCAGCGGGTTCAAACTTTTGTTCGGGTAACATATCCTGGTACCCTTTGTCCCAATAAATGAAGGTTCCCGGGCTGCATTCTACGTTCATCCTTCGGATATGGATAGGGAAGGTAGGAGAACCTCCCGCCACGATGGTGAGAGCATACCCCAATTCCTGAAGTTTCCTGTTCATTTCCAAAACGGGACGAAAAGCCTCATCGCATTCACGTTTTCTTTCGTCCAGATCAACCGTATGGATGTGTCCGTCGTACACGTGCAAACCTACAACCCGTATTCCCGGAAGTTTTTCTATCTGCTCGATTAACTCCATGGCTGGTGGGCCGGCGGCTATGCCCGTCCGGTTCATACCCACGTTGAGGTCAATAAACACAGGGACTGTGACATGGAAAGCTTCAGCCCTGGAGGAAATGTCCCGGGCAGAATCCATATTGTCTACCAGGCAGGAATACCGGGTTTGGGAGTACTTGTCCATTAATTGCAGGAATCTATCAATTTTGGGCCCCATCGGTTGGTAGGCCAGTAAGACATCCGGAGCATTGCACTGACCCAGCATTTCAGCTTCTGCAATGGTAGCGCATTTGAATTTTTGGATTCCGGATTCAAGGAGTAGCCGGGTGATATCAGGCGATTTATGGGTCTTGACGTGAGGCCTCAGTTGATTTACATCGTCCACCATATCTACGAGAGTGGCGATATTCCGCCTGACACGATCCAGATAAATGACCAGTGCCGGGGAATCCAGATGTTCAACCTCCTCAATGTTATACCAATTATTATTCATAATTATATGATCATTTTTTGTCCTGATTCCGAGCTGTTATCTCACCCGATATCGATTTTACCATAGCGCTTAGTTCCTCGGTTATCTTTGATTCAGCGTTTTCTTGGAGGCAGCTATACCGACATCTCCAGGTTTCGTAACCTCCCATTTCGATTTCGTGCGCAGGGGGCACGTATCCTACATTGCCGTTGGCCAGGCAAATTGTAAAATAATCTATATTCAGGTGTTCTTTTTTCAATTTCAACCCCGTTTCAGCGAAAAATTCTCCGGGTAACGCCCCTATAACGAGATTTCCGATGCGGAAAGTTTGTAGCGGGATATCTCGGACATCTGGTGTTTCGTGGAGGAGAATTTGTTCTCTGGCGTATACCATCCGGAGGCCCGATTCAGAATACACGAAGTTTTCATAATCACTTTTTTCCAAAATATCACGTGCTTTCCCCAGTTCATCCGAATCTGGTTTGCGTACGTCCTGGGAGATAACCCGGTACGTGACCTCCAGATTCAAATTTCGTTCCCAGCGGGCACGACTCAATAGATCCTCGACCACACGAGTGGCCAGGTCTTCGCCTATCCACTTGCTTTTCTTAAAATTCCCGGCCGGGTAATTTTTTTTCCTTTCAAAATCCCAGATATTGACGTCACCGCTGGTCCCATTGGTCATCATGGCTATAAAATCATCCCCCGTCCCTAGCTTTTCTTGAGCGCACTTTGCAAAGAACCCAAAGTAATCAGCTGATATTGTACCGTTTTCCCAATCCCCTACGTAATGCAGAGAATAATTTCCCACCAGCGAAATCCATTCACCTTCCAGGCTGCGTACAGCCAGATAATACAACTCCGGATCGGGAACCGCCACGGGACGTTGTATCCATTTTTCCAGTTCAAACGGATTGGTTTTGATCTTGTCGTCTCCACCCGTGACCGGATTGAATGGGGAATATTCGTCTGACATATGATACCGGCGACAGAGTACGTGTTCTGGTACGTCCACCGACCCCCAGGTGGCTTCCGCCGGTTGTAGGGCAGCTTTGGCCATGATGACAGCCTGAGGAATCAAATCTGCCAGCCTGGTCCGGTAGGCCATATCCAAAGCGCTCAGATGCACCTCTTCCACAGAACCTGCAGCATGGGTGTGCGTGCTGGCGATCATTATATTTCGCACAGGAATATGGGTCATCTCACGAATCTTCGCTTTGACAGGGTCGATAAAAGTCTGGGACATCACGCATATATCTACGATGACCCATGCCAGGATCTCGTGTCCGTTTTGCAGGACCAGACATTTCGCAAATAACGGGTCGTGAAACCGGGTGGCGAAGTGGGTGACAAAGTCTCCATTGATCCTGGTACCGGGAGGAGGGGTGATCTCCACCTGCGCTGCTCCGGCGTACAATTGATTTATCTCGGTCATATGGTCTATGAATTAGGTAGACAGTGGCTTATGTCCAGGCTTGCCTGAGAAACGAAAGCCAGTTTTTGTGAAAAATATTGTCGATATCATCCCCGGTATATCCACGCGCGGTAAGCAGTGAATCGTATTTTTGAAGGTCAGCTATGGAATTCAAATCCCATGGTGATTGTTCCGTTCCAAATATTCCGTCAAGATCGCTCCCAATGGCGATATGATGGCTGTTTCCGGCGATCTGGCAGATATGATCCCAGTGATCGATCAGATGGGAAAGCCGGATATCCAGTTGCCAGGGATCCGAAACGGTATCTATAAACCGAATATCCATCGCCCAGCAATCGAGCATGCCACCTATGATGGCTCCCCGTTCAATCAGCCGTTTGATCTGGTCGTCGGTCAACTGTCGCTGATTGGGTACTATCTTACGAACGTTGTGATGACTGGCCCAGATCGGGCCGTGATACAAATCCAAAACCTCGTCAAACCCCTGATCTGTCAGATGAGTCACATCGAGAATCATGGTATGGTCTGTCTTAACCAAACCATTCATTTCCATGACCAATTCTTTCCCCAGACCCGTCAATCCGCCTTCCATCCTCGTGCCAGGTGCGTACCGGCCGGGACCGAAGTGGGACAAATTGATTGCTTTCAGCCCATAGGAACAGGCTTTTTCCAGGTAGGAAATATCGACCAGCGAATCCGCACCTTCCAGACTCAGGATATATCCGATGGGCTTCCCGTCATCGGGGATGTCTGCGTTTTGCCACAAATGGAGGTGATCTTCCAGATCGCGGAGGTTGGTTATTTGCCTCATTTCATCCAGCGCTTCCATTTCCCTGTACCATGCCAACTGAGCCTGAGTCATAGCCCATGCTTGCTGAGGAGAATGCCAACCGGACAATTTACTTCCCGGTGGGGTGTATCGGGCCAGTTGGGTGGCGACGACCAGGCCAATTCTACCAGACCGCAATTCGGGCAGGCAAACCGTGCCGTTTCCCCGATCGGGTTTGTCTGGTTTGTGCATCTCCCGCTGGCGGATTTCGCTCAGGGGTTGCCTTAGATCCCGGTTCCACTCGATAGCATTCATAGCCAGATCCAGGTGTCCGTCTATGATAAAGCGTTTTGGGGTATAGGAAACGTCCCTTTGCTCATTCATGTCCTGCGAGATAAATTTTTAGGTTTATGATATGTATCGGTTCAAAATCATAGCATCTGAATGAATTATTCTTAATCGATTTCTACGGTATCCCCGAATGGATACTTGCATATAAGAGATCGCACTTCAAAACTGAAATTTCGCATTCTCAAATCCCATTCCTCCATATCCTCTGCGGAGTATTCATAAAAGCTGGATTTTTCAGCCTCGCCGCCTCGACCATCCCCGCTGATTTGGTTGAAAAAGGGGGGAGGGGCCGTTCCGTTGTACAGTTCCTGGTTGAGTTTTCCCATCACCACCCCATAGGCAAACGTTCCCATCAAATCCATATATTGAAAATTTCCGACGAAAGGCATATACGTGCCCGCGTCGTTGCGGCATGCCCGGTCGATATCTTCGATATTGGCGTACCCTTTATCGATAAGATAGAGCGCTTCCCGCAGCATAGCTGTACACATCCGACCCCGGACCCCGAGTTCGGCCCGGATCGTGTACGGATCCTTATTCCACGATTTTCGGGCTGCATTTTCCAACCTGGTGATGATTTGCTGGTCGGTTTGCGCATTGAAAACGATTTCCATAAAAAAAGTAGTGTGCGCTGGTTCCGACCAATTGACCACCACAATATTTTCGGGCCTTTGGCTGTGTCTTTGCAGAGAATTCAACTCAATATGATCGGTAGATACGGCTATGATGAGATCCCGGGAATGAAAATCTTCCAAAAATTGAATGAGGCTCTGGATTTGGGCCAGGTCAGAATACCCCGTTATGAAAACCAGATTTTGGGTTTCAGACCAGGTTTTCTCGCGCGTGACCAGGATTTTTTTAGTTTCTGTGATCCCCAGATGCAACCCAAGATCAGACAGATGAGTCTCGATCCTGGCCTGGTGCATTTCCAGGTCTTCGCAGCATAGTGTGACTGCCGAACCAGATGCAGCGAGGCAAACAGCGACACTTGATGCGGTCCTTCCCATTCCCAAAATGAGTATTTCAGGAAAATTATTTACCTCATTGAATTGATTCATGAAACCGGATTATTCTTCAATATTTGACAAAACCCGCTCCACTACTGTGATGGCGTGATCGATATCTTCCTCTGTGTGAGCAGCACTAATGTACCACAATCCACGTCCGATCACCCGGATACCTTCCTGATGGAGGCCGACAATGAACCTTTTGAGCTTCCCATTGTCAAAACTGAGGGTGTCCCGAAAATCATGGATTTCATCAAGATCCGTAAAACAGGTACAAAACATGGGCCCGGGACCGATGACCTTGAGATTCAGATCGTGTGTTCTGGCTGCAGTCCGGATACCATCCATCAATTTTTGGCCCAGGGAAAACATCCGGTCGTGAGGCCGATCTCGTTCCAGGATGGTTATCGTGGAAAGGGCAGCGGCAACCGGGGCATTGCCGGAGTTCATTGTTCCGGCGTGCAATGCTCGCCCCTCCACTACCATTTGCATCCATTCTTTCTTGCCGACCACCGCGCTCAGGGGGTATCCGCTGGCCATGGCTTTGGCAAATATGGCCAGGTCGGGGATGACGTTGAAATAGGTTTGCGCCCCACCGAGATTGATCCGGAATCCTGTGATCACCTCATCGAATATCAATGCGATACCATATTTGGTACATAGTTCCCGCAATCCTTCAAGAAAGCCCTTTTTGGGCAGGATACAGCCTTTGTTGCACATGACCGGTTCAGTAATGATCGCCGCGATTTCGGAATGATTTTTTTCCAGAAAGTCGGTGACCAGTTCCAGATCGTTCCAGGGCAGTATTTCAAATTCTTCCCGGCTTTGATCCGGCAATCCTTCCGTCCACGGATAAACTTCCGGGGATTCCCGTTCCCCCAAATCTTTTGAATCGGGGATAGACAGTCCCCAGGCTACGTTGTCCAGCCAGCCGTGATAGTGCCCCTCAAAACGGAGGAACTTATTCTTTCCTGTTTTGGTCCGGGCGATCCGGAAAGCCGTCTGAACAGCTTCGGAACCGCTCAGGCTAAATCTCATCAATTCAGCGGACGGGATCAATTCGCTGATTTTTTCAGCCAGTTCGATTTCCTGAATATGTTGTCCGGCAAATAGTTGTCCCTTTCTGGAATATTCATCGATCCTGTCGAGCAATTCTTCATTGGAGTGTCCCAGAATCAACGGACCCTGACTCAGGGTGAAATCGAGATATTCGTTTCCATCCACATCGTATATTCTGCTCCCGGTTCCATGGGTGTAAAACAGCGCGTGTGGATGATTGTATTTTCGGAATTCAGACGATACACCTCCCGCCAGAACCTTTTTGGCTCTGTCCAGTAGTTGTGCCGATTTATCGTGTTGCATGATTTTTCATTTAAGATTTGAGTATTTCGGAGGTCGATGGTTTGAGTTCGGTATATTTTTCGGAGAGAAAGTACATATCTCTGTTGAACAGGCTGAATGCTTTTTTCCAGGCTTCAGCCTCCTCTTTGGAGTAGGTGAACAATCCCTGCCCGGAATGCACCCCCCGGTGCTTTTCCCTGACCTGGATTTTCATTATTTCCGGGACGTCTGTTCTGTTCGATAATTTGGGCAAGAGAGCTCTGGTTCGGACGAATTCCTCTTCCGAATTCATATAATCCATTCTCTGAAAGATTCCCATCAAAGATATCCAGGAACCCATATCGTACCGGGCTGCCTTGTCCAGGTCCTGCATCGTCGCCACCTGGTCCTCTTCCAGGGTCAGCGCTTCTCTGTATACCGCGTACATCAGCCGGTTGGTGATAAATCCCCTGATGTCTTTTTGGAGTAAAATCGGTTCTTTGTTCCACCCTTCGGCCCAGGTACTGACTTTCTGCGCCTTTTCCGGATCGGTATCTGCTCCGCAGGTGATTTCCATAAACCGGGTCGCATAAGCAGGCTCAGCCCAATGGATTCCCATAAACCGGCCGGGATGTTTCAGGTATGGCTGGAGGGAACTGATGGGAATCGCAGAAGTGTTGGTGCCGATGAGGGTATGTTCGGGAACCACGGCTTCGATTTTTTTGTATACCGAAGCTTTAATATGACGGTCTTCAATGACGCATTCCAAAACGATCACGCAAGGCTGAAGTTTGGAGTAATCTTCGGTGATCTGGATCCTATCCAGGTAATATTCGACTGAATGACTCAGAATATTCAATGACCGGGCGTGCTTCAATTGTTTTTTAAGAACTTCCGGTGCCTGCTGCAGGTCGTTTGTCACTGGTGCCAGGGCGATAATCCGACAACCCGATATTACCAGACTGGTGATAATACTGGTTCCCATCAACCCCAGTCCAACGACACCTATCGATTTGTCTTCAGTGTAATGAGTCAATTCCTATGTATTTTCAGATCATTGAGGCACTTTGGCCACGCAATCGATTTCTACCTTGAGATTTTCGGCCAAAACCGACTGAACCGTAGTACGGGCAGGTTTGATATCACCAAAGTATGAACTATAAACCACATTGTACCGGTTGAAATCCTGAATATCCGCCAGATGAACGGTACATTTCACCACGTGGTCCATCGATGAACCGGCTGCCTCGATAATGGCTTTGAGATTTTGCATGGTCCGATGGGTTTCCTCCTCGATCGTTCCCAGTTGAAATTTTGAAGTTTTAAAATCAACTGAAGCCTGGCCACTGACGTATAGCATACCGTCCACGATGATCCCATCTGAATAGGCACCAGTCACGAAGCCTTCAGCCCTTTCCGGATGATTTACCTTTTTCATATATCAATATTTTGCAGTTTATTATTAAATCGCGTTTTATCTAAAAAGTAATCCAAAAATAGGCCGGGATTTTGATATCAAAAACTACTATCCTATGAATTACAGATATTATATTTTATTTCCACGCTTTTTTAAGAAAACGGACCCAATTGCCATGCATGATCTTTTCAATATCCACCGTGGAATATCCCCGACCAAGGAGTAATTCCGGAAATTTTTGGAGATCAGCGATGGTTTCCAGGTCATGGGGGCATTGTTCCTTCCCGAAAGCTCCGTCCAGATCACTCCCGATGGCGATATGATCTGTATTGCCTGCTATCTGACATATGTGGTCCCAGTGATCCAGGATTCGTTGCAGAGGGGCTCCATCGCGCACCGGGTCTGAGCTTCCCCGGACCCATCCGGACACCATCATCCACACGTCAAGCGACGCTCCGATGACAGAACCCCGTTCGATCAGCCGTTTTATCTGGTCGTCGGTCAATTGTCGCTGGTGAGGAACCAGCACCCGGCTGTTGTGATGACTCGCCCAAACCGGGCCATGGAATAATTCAAGGGCCTCATCAAATCCTTCGTCCGTGAAATGGGTCACATCGAGAATCATGCCCAGTTCATCCATCCTTCGGATAAGCTTTTTGCCGGACTCGTGCAGCGGACCTGACATTCCAGTACCATCTGCGTAACGACCGGGTCCGTAATGGGCCGGTCCGAGAGCCCGCAAGCCATCTTCGTAGGACCTCTCCAGCAGATCCAGGGTGACGATCGAATCCGCTCCCTCCAGGCTCAGGATATACCCCACAGGTTTTTCCTGATCGGGAGTATCCTGGTTTTCCCAGAGCAGGATATGGTCTTCCAGCTCCCGGAAGTTTGTAATCTGTACCATTTCACCTTCCGCTTCCATAGCTCTGTACCAGGCAAGCTGACCCTGAGTTTGGGCCCAGGCCTGAGGAGGTGAATTCCAGCCTGGTAAAGTGCTGCCCTCTGCTACGTATCGCGCGATCTGTGTAGCTACCACTACACCGATGCGACCTTCCCGAAGCGCGGGCAGGGATACGACCCCTTTTCCCCGATCCAGATGGTCGGTCATCCCGGTTTCCCGTTTTCTGATGCTTTGGACGGATTGGCGGAGATCCCTGTTCCAGTCGATCGCATTCATGGCCAGATCGAGATGGGCGTCAAAAATCCAGGGCTTCTGATTGTTTGAATTTGTCATGATTTATTTTTTTGGGCGAGTCTTTGTTTGACTATGTCGGATGGATATTGCAGAGCCAATTCACGGATTTTGTATGTGAATTCGGTAAAAACGTTTTCCCACTCTTCGGCTTCTTCTTTGGTATATTGATGAAATCCATTGGCATTGGAAGTTCCATTGCCACCTGATCGAACGATGTCATCGATTAATTTGGGAACTTTCGTACCATTGTGCAAGGTAGGAAGGAGATCTTTCATTACCGTATGGTATGCCTTCACGCCCGTGAGATCCATCCATCGAAATACACCGACCAGCGTCATGAAATATCCGGCATTGTTTCTACAGGACCGGTCCACATCCTCGATGGTAGCATAGCCATTTTCGACCAGATTGATCGCTTCTCTATACATGGCATACATCAACCGGTTGGTGATAAAACCGGGAATGTCCTTCCGGACCAGGATGGGTTCCTTACTCCACTTATGCGATAGCTCATACAGGTACTCGCCCTGGCTGATTTCGCTTTCTTCCCCGCAGATGATTTCCAGAAACCTCGTAGTATGAGAGGGTTCGGCCCAGTGCAGCCCAAAAAACCGATTGGGGTGTCTGGTCATATTTTGCAGCACGGTAATGGGTATGGCCGATGTATTACTGGTCAGCAGAGCATCAGTCGAAATATGAGGTTCGATTTTGTCAAAAACAGATTTTTTGACCGATATATCTTCGATGGTGCATTCCAGGACGAGGCCGCATGGTTTTAAAGCGGCGTAATCCTCCGTAATGACCAGATTTTTTATGAATTCTTCCGGTGTCTTATCGGTCATACCGTTTGTCCGGGCGTGTTCCAGGTGTCTGACTATTCGGGGTCGGGCCAGTTCCAGGTCGATGGGCAGCGGGGCTACCGCCACGACAGGATGACCGGCCATCAAAAGGCAAACGCAGATACTGCTACCCATCAGGCCCAGTCCCACCACACCAACTGGTATTTCTTCAGGTATCAAGGATTTCTTCAATTTATTCACGGTATTTTCTAATGTGTTCAAAAAATGGAAGACTATGAAACTACTACTATGAAATCAATAAGTGGCCCTGCCTCCACTCAGATCAAAGGTAAATCCGGTGGAAAAACTATTGTTGGGCGAGACTATAAAGACCGCCATATCGGCCAGTTCGGCCAGTGTCCCGCACCGTTTCATAGGTATTTTATCCGTCATATATCGGACCTGTTCCTCCGACATAGCCTCCACCATTTTGGTACGGATTACTGCTGGTGCGATGGCGTTGATGGTCAATCCTGTTTCCGCGTATTCCTTCCCCTGCACCTTGGTCATGCCAATGACGGCAGCTTTGGAAGCAGAATAGGCGAGCATCCCTGCGTTTCCTTCCTTCCCTGCGATGGATGCTATGTGCAGGATCCTTCCGTACGATCTGCGGAGCATGTCTGGGATCGCATATTTGCTCATCAGCCAGGCCCCTTTGAAATTCACATCAAATACGCGTTGCAGATCCCCGACCTCTACGTCGTGACTTTTTAGATTTGTCTGTCCGGTGATGCCGGCGCTGTTCACGAGGATATCTATGCGTTCAAAACGCTCCAGGACACTGGCCAGAGTATCGGAAACCTGTTTTTCGTCGGTAATGTCCGTCTGGATCAGCAGAGTATCATCAGGGAATTGTTCCCTGACCGATTCCAGCCCGGCCCGATCAATATCGATCAGGGCGAGACGGACATTGAGACCGTTCAGTTTCTGGGCTATCGAAAGACCCAATCCTGTTGCTGCGCCTGTAACGACCGCTGTCTGACCTTGCCAGGATGTATGAGGAGTGTTCAATGTTTCTGCTATGAGGGTTAGTTCAATTCTACTGTTTTGCCCGTCCTAACCGATTCATCACAGGCAAAAGCGATCCGGAGACTGTTTACCGCATCTTCACCGTGTTGTGAAAGGTCGACATCGTTTAGGATAGCGTTGAGAAAATACTGCTGTTCCCTTTTGCAAAGTTCGTTGTGATCCGGTTCGTCCGATAGATCAATCCATTCGTCCTTTTTAGCAAATTCTTCGTTGGCGTTCAAATCCGAATGATGTAATAACAAAGACTCGGTTTTGGTGTGTGCCTCTATCGAAGAAGATTTTCCTTCTCCACCAGCATCTTTAGCCACGATGGACAGGGACCCTTTAGGTCCGAATATATCCTTGATGAAAAAAGCCGTTTCGCTGATCATTGGACCCCATCCGGCTTCGTACCATCCCACCGAACCATCTTCGAATGTAATCTGGAGCTGGCCATAATTGTAATTGTCTTCCGGGATGTCATCCGTGAGCCGGGCACCGATGGCGCTGACGCGGATGGGTTTGCTCTGAGTCATCTGGCACATCACATCGATGTAGTGCACACCACAATCCACGATCGGGCTCAGGGTGGCCATGAGGTTTCGGTGGAGTGTCCACATCCCGGTCTGGCTTTGCTGATTGAGATTCATCCGCATGACCAGGGGCTTCCCAAGTTGCTGGGACATTTCTACGAACTTTTCCCAGCTTGGGTGGTGTCGGAGGATGTACCCCACGACCAACTTTTTGTTGGCTTTCTTCGCTGCAGCAACCACATTTTCTGCTCCCTGCACGCTGTTGGCGATGGGTTTTTCGACGAATACGTGGCATCCTGATTCAAAAGCCTGGATGGCATACGGTTCGTGGGTTTCCGGATAGGTATTTATGCTGACCGCGTCGGGTTTGGAATCCTCGAGCGCATGTGTAAAGTCGTCGTATAGAGGATAGTTGGCGCCGAGGCTGGCATTTAATTTCTTTTTGCTCTCACCGCGGGAAACCAGTCCTACGATTTCAAAGCCATCCATTTGGTGATAAGCCAATGCGTGAGATGCGCCCATATTTCCACATCCGGCTACTAGTACCCGGATCGGTTGTTGTTGAGTTGACATATTTATTTTTGATTTTGGTTCTACAATTTGGTTTTGCTAAAGTGGGAAATTTTTCTCACTTTGGAGCTGATTAAGTTGTTCAAATTAAAGCCTTAAATCGATACGATACAAATCCTATCTTTCATGAAATATATACTATCTTACAAATATAGGATCACCGATTCGGGGCAACGGTGGAAAAGATAATAGTGAAAAATAAAAAATTAGGCTATGCTAACTTTATTTTTTGATGGATAAAATATATCTTCGCATGGGATTCGTCTCAAGCAGAGCTATCGGCTTGTAATATCAGATCAGGTAACCCACTTTTACATCTTTTACAGAAACTTATTATATAGGAAATGGATCAAATAATCACCTACCTTGGAAGTATCAATCCGATACTGGCTGCATTATATGCGACATTGTTTACGTGGGGATTGACCGCGCTGGGAGCTTCACTGGTTTTTTTCTTTAAAAAAATGAACCGGGCATTGTTTGATGCAATGCTTGGATTTACGGGGGGAGTGATGGTAGCTGCCAGTTTCTGGAGCTTGCTGGCTCCTGGGATTGAGATGAGCCATGGCGAGGGATTCAAAAAAGTCATCCCTGCTGTGGTAGGGTTCTCACTGGGGGCCTTGTTCATATACGGGCTGGATAAGGTGTTGCCCCACTTGCACGTAAATTTTAAGATGACCGAAAAAGAAGGCGTCAAGACGCAGTGGCACAAATCGGTATTGCTCACCCTGGCCATTACCTTACACAATATTCCGGAAGGTCTCGCTGTCGGAGTGTTGTTTGGGGGAGTAGCAGCGGGTTTTGAAGGGGCTAGTATTGGAGGGGCCGTGGCACTGGCTCTGGGCATCGGTCTGCAAAACTTTCCGGAAGGATTTGCGGTGGCCATGCCTTTACGGGGCCTCGGTTTAAGCAGGTGGAAAAGTTTCAACTACGGACAACTTTCGGCCTTTGTCGAACCATTTGCAGCGGTCCTGGGAGCCTGGGCTGTCTTGACGTTCGCGCCTATCCTACCTTATGCTTTGTGCTTTGCTGCAGGTGCCATGATCTTTGTAGTGGTCGAAGAAGTGATCCCCGAAGCACAGCAGGATAAATACACCGATCTGGCTTCCCTGGGATTTATAGCCGGATTTATAGTAATGATGACGCTGGACGTGGGATTGGGTTAATTGCCAACGGTTAGTGGACAATTGACAAGGGACAATTGAGAATAGACAAGGACGAATTATGAGCGGCCCTGGCGGAAGAAGCTTTCAGCTGAGTAGGAGCGCAGGGGGAGCGGCTTACGCCTTCGGATCAATGACTGTGGACAGTACAGTGGATAGTGGAGATGGAGGGTTTTTTCACCTGAAAATATCATTGGATCGAACACACCAAATCTTGGATTTCCCACATCTATTTAGTAAAGCCAGGTATTAAAATCGACACTATGAAAAAATTGATATTATTGTCATTCTTAACCTTGACACTTAGCCCGGAAATATTTGGCTTTCATTCAAACCCGACAAAATACATCAAAAAGCCCTTTAGCTACACGGTGATTTTACAAAACGTCGATTACACGAATGGTTTTGATTTGGAG
>CALEIL010000484.1 GCA_937876435.1 uncultured Bacteroidota bacterium | reverse complement strand
ATCTGACTCAAAATATCCTCGAATGATTCTTAAATCTTTATCCTGACAGAGTACTGGCTCAAAATATTTGCAAAAGATCGTAAATTGGACCCTGTTCCACGTTTCAAAAATCAATCAGGGGACCTTTCCAAATTGGTTATTGATATTAGGTAATCCGTGAAGCACCCGTTGGATGACACAGTATACAATTCATATTCTCAATCACAATTTTGATCCGGAACCCATTCTCCATCAATTGATCCTTCAAATTCTATCACGCGACGAAGATATAAAGGTGGTGGTATGGGATGATTTTTCGGATGAGGAATATCGGCTCATCCTGACCAAACTTCGATCCCGACATACCCAACCGTTCATTCACTGGAATCTGGAGCAGAAAAACGTCGGTAGATCAGCCATGAGACAAAAGATTCTCGATTCGACGGTTTCTGGCTGGGCGTTGTCGATCGATTCGGATATGTTACCCGATCGTGATTTTATCCGGCAGATGATTTCCTCCCTGCAGAATGAATCCATCGTCTACACCGGTCGGCATTACTACCAAAATGAACAACCACCCAAACCTTTTCTGCTTCATTGGCATTATGGGATACAAAGGGAAATACCGGCTCAGGACCGGGATCCGTATCTGCACTTTTCGACCGGGATATTCGCATGGCACGGTTCCCAAAGGCAAGCACTTTCATTTACAACGAAAATATCCGGATATGGACATGAGGACACCTTGTTCGGATTATTTTTGAAGGAAAAGAAAATTCGCCTCGGTAGCAGTTCTATGCGAGCCAAACATCTCGGGCTGACAGATCACGAGGAGTTTATCAGCAGACAATTGGAAGCAGTCCGGAATCTTCAAACCGTGGTATTGGAATATCCGGATTATCGTAGCCGCTTAAGTTTGTGGGGAAGTCGTCTTCAAAAAATCCCCCTCTTGAAAAAATTTCTTTCCAGGGAATTTCTTTTGAATTATTGCCTTCGGAAATTGGAGCAAAGACCTGACAAATTGCAGTATCTGGATTTGCTCAAGCTCCATGAATGGATGAAGGTATGACATCACCGATAACTGCATGCCATCCTGTCTTGATCTGTCCAAAGATATTTTGAAAAAAAATAGATAGCTACTTCGATTTCCGTACACTTGTAATCAGGGGTAAATGATCAGAATAGGGGACATGTGGGATATATTCCCTTACTATTCTCAGTTTGGAACCTTTTTTCACCCAGATAAAATCGATCCTCCGGTCGGGGTTGATTGCCGGGAAAGTGGGTGGTTCATTGGTGGATTGAAACCGATCAAAATATTGGGACAACTTCAACATTTCGGGTGAATCCGGGTACGCATTGAAATCACCCAACAGGACCAGATCCTGGATGCCAGCCAGGGAATCGAGGAGGATATCGATCTGGTGCATGCGCGATTCTGCAGATTTGTAATCCAGATGCACCACTCCGACCGTGAATACCCAATCCGGAGCAGGGTGGATGTCTGCCAGCAGAACAGAGACTTCCTTTCCATCTTCCAATGGGAATACCGGTAGTCTGAAATTGCGAAGATTGGTGAGAGGAACATCCGAAAGCAATCCCTGGCCATAAGCACCACCCTGATAGGCGAAATGCCGGGTGAAATAATGATCCATTCCTACAATTTCCCCAAGCCTCTCCGGTTGATCAACACCATCCGATCGATGGCAAATGCTGTCCACTTCCTGCAAGCCCACAATATCTAGACCGGATTCTCCGATAAAATACCCCATGGAATCCAACGTTGGTTGTTCCGATGCATCCGCGCCGTTATGAATGTTGTAGGTCATAATCCTGATTTGCTGACCAAAACCAGAAATCAGACCACCGGTCTGTATAATAAGGACGAGTAAACAATGGATGATTGATTTCATGTGATATTTTCTATCTGACCCGCGGGGATGATGCCCATCTTTTGCATCAGAAATGTCGCATTTTTATTGACCGCGATTCCCCGGTGTAACTTGTAGTCAAATTGAAGTTCTCCGTCCAGGATCTGGCTTTCAAAACTGTAATTTTGAATAACAGGTCCATGGTCATCCTCTAGTTGGGCCAGGGCAATATCGTGCGTAGCCAAGATCGTCATGGTATTTTGGTCTTTGAGCCGGAGAAGAACTTGTTTACTGCCAAAATACTTGTCGTCGGAATTGGTACCCCGGAGTATTTCATCCAGTAGCACCAACTGAGGGGAGTTTGATTTGTCAAGCGTAGTGAATATATATTGAAGTTTTTTGAGTTCGTCGTAAAACAGGGATGTGTGCTCCTGGATCGAATCTGCTTTTCGGAACGAAGTCAGAATCCCGTAGGTACCGGTGTGGAATTCATCTGCTGCCACCACGCTACCGGCCAGTGCCAGGACTTGATTTACA
>CALEIL010000483.1 GCA_937876435.1 uncultured Bacteroidota bacterium | reverse complement strand
TCGAAAATTGAGCAGAATGGTTTTCATGGAGCTCCAGATGTGGTCATAGAATTGCTCTCCCCCTCTACGTCCAAATATGACCTAGGTCAAAAGAAAGCTGGCTATGAACGTCATGGCGTACTGGAATACTGGATCGTGGATCTGGACACGAAAGATGTGAAAGGATATTTTCTGGAAGAAGGGAGGTATGGTAAAGCTATCCAATTGACGAGTTCGATTACTTCACGACTGTTGGGGGAGGATTTTCATTTTTTGACTTAGGTACTTAACTAATAACGGCAAAAGTAGTAAATACGTGGAAACAACCATTGAGAATATGGATCAAAGATTCAAGAGCATGTCCCTTTTCGACTTCCAAAGGAAATTCCCGGACACCGACAGCTGCCTGTCGCACTTGGCCGAACTCAAATGGGGAGATGGCTACAACTGTTCCAAATAGGGTACAAATTCCTTCCGGTAAGAAGGGCGTCATATTTGAGAGTCGTAGACTCGGCCAGATATGGTAGCCCCCGATTTCAATCGGGGGTAAATGGATAGGAATAGAATTGAGATCCGTAGGATCGACCGATAGGAACCTGAGCCGTTCTCACAGTACCCGGCATACCTGCGAGCGAATGAATTATCCGAATTACACAGAGCGATAATGATGCTAAAGGCAGTAATATCAACCTTAAAATAGCCAGTCAGGCTGGAATTTCGTTCGGTCTTGGTTCCTTCATCGATGGTGCATTCACCACCATCGGTCTCGTCCATTTCATTACCGAGACTGCATTCAGTCATTTCTTCGATCTGTACCATTTTTCCTACCACATCGCCCCCCCGGTACCCATACCTGCCCGCCACTGTCTCTATCATCGCAATGACCTGGATAAGGCAGGCGGGATCATGCGTACCGGGTATAGTATAACCACTCCACTCGCCAGCTCCTATGGCTCCGGTTGTTATCGGAGGAGAATCCGAAATAAGTAAGATCAATATTTTATAAAGTTTTGCAGGATGCTCCATTGAGAACTTCACTACTTGTCACTTACGGCTTCGCAATCTTAGGCGGCGCGCCCTCCACCCGCCAGCTTACGAATCCTGTATATAGCAATATATAACGTTGCGAGTTTATTTGTATCTAAGGGAAATACGCTGCTATCAACTCCTCGACATACTTTTCTACTTCAGCCGGAATATGTTCTGTATCCACGGATAGTTCCCCACTGTCGGGATATCGGATGCGGTGCATCAGACGCTTTCGTTCAGCTTCTCCCACCTGGGTGAAAATCTTACGATGTCCACCTCGATGACGAAAATGTATTCCAACTAGATATTCTTTACCTTCGAAAGGATCAATTCTCCTATATCCGGAAGGATGGTTTTCATGGAGCTCCTCCGTTGGTTATAGAACTGCAATTGCTCAGAAAGTGTTAGTGAAAACATAAATACAGGAATTGACTAACGATTTTACTACTGTCAGTGTCTATTAGAGTGTAATCTGTTCAGGTATTGCAGTGATAAGCTTCCCTTGATTGAAGTATAGGATAACATTATTACTTCGTTCTTAATTGAAAGGATGGTTACAATTATAGCAATTTTAAAAATTTACGTCATGAAAAGAATTTACAAATTTAAATCAGGGAAGTGCTTCATTCTGATGTTAACCGGAATTCTGATTGTTTTAGTCTCTAATAACATACGAGCTCAGGTGAGAACGACTATCCTGGCAAAAGATCAGGACATACAATCTATAATGTATGAATATACTATGTATCAACCGAGTCCCATTATTCTACCAAAGGTAGATGTAAGAAAGGTATTGGAGCAAGATCGATTAAATCATCGGCGTTTACCACGTTTTGGTATCAAAATACCCGTAACATATACTGAGAATGAGGGCATATGGTATGAGAATGATAAAAAAATAGAATGGAAGATACGGTTTTTCTCCGAACATGCCACGGCACTCAGTTTCCAATTTGCGGAACTTAATCTGCCTGAAGGTAGTGAGATGTGGCTATACAGTGAGAAGCGAAATATGGTCATGGGGCCCATTCTACCTGAATACATTCACGACGGAATATTACCTACGGATCAGATTTTTGGTGAGGAGGTTACCATTTCCGTGACTTTACCGGCTGCATATAAAGAACATTTTTCAATATTGGTGAAGAATGTAATCCATGGAATCGACAAAGGAGAATTGGAAGTGAGAGATTATGGGGATTCTGATACCGATTGTGAGAATAATATTAACTGCCCACTTGGTATGGGATGGAAGGATGAAAGTGATGCGGTTTGTCTTACATTCATTGGTAGTAGTTATCACTGCACTGGAGTATTAGTTAATAATTCATGTCAGGATCTAACACCTTATATTTTGACCGCAAAGCACTGTACAGATTCTCCATTTAATAATTTTGGAAACTGGGTATTTAGGTTTAATTATGATAGTCCAGGTACATTGTGTCATGGTAATCAGGGGGAACCAACAACATGGAAATCTTTTTTTGGTGCTTATTTAGTGGCTTCGTGGGAAGATACAGACTTTGCCCTTCTTCGATTAAATAATTCAATAAAAGGTCATACTGATATCGCTATGGCAGGTTGGGATAGAAGTAGCACAGTACCGACTATGTCTACATTAATTCATCATCCAATGGGAGATGTCAAGAAAATTACAGTAGATAATGGTGCTTCAACTATTGAAAACTCACCCCCAAATGATAGTCCCTATCAACCTGGTACTAGCTTTAAATTAACTATAAGTAACGGTCAAAATGGAGATGATGGGCTAGTTGAAGATGGTAGTTCTGGTTCTCCACAGTTTAACGAATATGATCGGATTGTCGGACTTTTTGGGGGTTCAGTTGGGGAAAGAGATTGCGATTCAACATTTTTTGCATTAGAAGGTAGAATTTATAATTCCTGGACAGGTGGAGGTACCAATAATACACGATTAAGCAATTGGTTAGGTG
>CALEIL010000482.1 GCA_937876435.1 uncultured Bacteroidota bacterium | reverse complement strand
AGGAATTTTCTGCATCCGCACGCGTGCGGCTTGAGCCACTAGTCGCCGAAAGATTAAGTGCCGGAAAAAGCGAAGCACCAGCGATATTCATTTGTAACTCAGCTTGCCGTACGCGCTCTGCGGCGATACGTAAATCCGGGTTTTGGGCCAGCGAAACATCAATCAATCGATTGAGCTCGAGCGAATTAAAATTTTTCCACCAGTCGCTGTTAATCGAAGAAATTTCTGCGCCCGCCTGCGGCGTATTCCATGCTGTACTGTCTGGAATGTCCGGACGCTCTACGGGGACGATCGTGCTGCAACTACACAGCACAACAATTGCGCTAGCGGAAAATAATTTGTTCAGATATGAAAGCAAAATTGAAATCCTATTACCCGAATTACGCGGTCCCAGTTATATTGCAAATTTACTCAGTCGCCAAAGCCGCCACCGGATCAAGCCGCGCCGCTTTGCGCGCAGGCAAATACCCAAACACCAAACCGGTTAAAAATGCACAACTAAAGGCAAGAACAACCGGCATCAATGCGTAATGTATTGGCGTGCCAAAATAAGCTACCAGCGCCGCCGCGCCCAAACCCAAAGCCACGCCAAGCACGCCGCCAAGCGCAGACACCACCAACGCTTCAATCAAAAACTGTTGCAAAATACCCGAAATGGCGGCCAGGACCGTGGACATCGTCACGATAGCCAGGACCGCAAATAACATCGCGCCGCTCGTAATCCCGATCAGCGAGGGATCCGCGAGGGGGTTCCGGAACAACCCCTGAATGGCCGCGCCGGTAATGGCCAGTCCCGCTCCGGTAATTCCAGCCATCAGAATTCGGGGCAGCCGAATCTGGAAAAGCAGGTATGAGTCGGAGGCGACTTTCCCGTGATCCGCACCGGTAGCAGCCAGCACGTTTTGTTGCAAAACATTGACAAATGCTGAAAAGCTCAAATCATAAGCGCCCACCAGGAGTGAGATTCCCACGAGGAGAATCAATCCTGTGATCAGGGCGAATACTATGTATGAAAACTTTTTAGTCATTTCGTTTTACTCTACATTTCCGGGGTTGATGAATACAATTTTTGGGCGAGCTCCAGGGCTGCCTGTCCGGTACGTGGCCCGAATGATGTGAGATAATGTCCGTTCATGGTGATGATCCGGTCATTCTTATAGGCCGGTGTCTGGCTAATCCCGGGGATGGAACCCAGTCCTTCCTTACCGTCGAGAATTTTGAGGCCGGAATCAAACATCAATATCACATCGGGAGAGGCTTCCAGCAATGCTTCAGGCGTCAGGGCCCGGAACTGGTCAAAAGCCGTAACGGCATTTTTCCCACCGGCGATTTCGATGATGGCCTGGGCGCTTGTGTTATTTCCGGCGACCATGAGGTTTCCACCCCCGCGTGCATATATAAACAAAACAGAAGGATGAGCGGACTTATCGGAGAGGTATTCCTGCAAAGCGATGCTGTCCTGGTTGATCTGCGATTCCAGTTTCTGGAAAGAGGTGGGGGCGACATTCACGTGTTGGGATATCGTCTTTGCTGCCTGGATCGAATTGTGCAAAGTATGCGAAACAGGAACGGCCACGATTTTCACCAGAGAATTTTTGAGTTGACTCAGGGCTTCGGATTGCTGGATTTGGTCCGCCTGAACAAAGATGATATCAGGATTGAGGCTGAGTATACCTTCTGCGTTCAGTTGGGAAATATGACCCACTTTGGTCATTTGATTGACCTCCGCAGGATAGGTGCTGGTCACATCGACCCCTACGATCTGGTCGCCCACATCGAGGGTGTACAGTAGTTCGGTCAGAAATCCGCTGAGGGAAATTATCCGCTGACTATCGGCTACCATTCGGGCATCTCCGGGGTTTTTCGCTCCGGTTTTGTCATCCGATTGACAACTGATCCCGGCTGCCAGAGCCAGAAACAATCCAAAAAAAGTGCTTACATTTTTGATTCGTAGATTCATTTTTAGTTATTTATCAAGCGAAGCGTAGAAACTCCATCTTCTGTTCGCAGTATGACGTAGTATAATCCGGGTACCGAAATGTGAGGTAGCGAGTGGACGTTTTCACCCTGTGTGATGGAGACGTTCCGGACGTACACCTGCTGGCCCATTGAATTGTGCACCAGGAGCCGGGCATTTTGTCTGAATTGGTCAGAATGAAATTTGATTTTGGCCTGTTCACCCAGGGCTGGATTGGGGAAAACGGTGGATTGGCTGATGTATTCCTGGGGTTTGGCTAAGGCAGACAACGTCTCGATGTAGGTTATTTTCAGGGTAGAAATTCCCGTGGAGGATCCTTCAAAGTCGATAAACTGAATTTTATAGATTTCATTTTTCGGTGTTTTGACGAAGAATACCTGATTTTCCACGATGGAATACACGAAGGTGTTCAGGTCAAAATACTTCCACTCGTGTCCTATCGCATCGATATCGGTGGTCAGGCTATCTATATAATCGTCAAATTTCACGTTCGCAGGGTCGATATTGGATGCTACCGCGACTTCCACGCCGGGTTTGGTCAGCGTCCCCACGACGTGGTAATCGAGGTATACGCCCGGTTCGGCCAGGAGGGACGTGATGTAACGGGTAAATTTCAGATCCCAGTTTTCAGGTTCCAGATCGAGCGTTTTCTGATCGCGGATCGAATAATACGCCAGGGATTTCCCTTCGAAGTCAGCTATATCGAGGCTATCCGTCACGAGGTCTTCCCCGTTGAGATCGGCATAGGTGAAGGTATACTGCGAACCAGCGTACTGATCGATTCTGATTTTTTTATACGATGCGTCCCGAAGTTTTATGATAAATATTTTGGTTCCGACCACGAAGTGGGTGGCTGGGTTGTATTCTCCCCATCCAAAGTCAAACTGGTTGGTAGTATCTGCAGGTTGATTGAAGGCCCCATCCGAATAGGAATCATCCCCGTTGTAGAGGGTATCCAGTACCTGTGAGATGTCTACGTCATCAAAATTGGTGGAAGAAGTAAGATATAGTTCGATTGGGCTGCTCCCTTCCCCGCTGATGGCGGCTTCGTTGATGAGTATACTAACGCTGCGGGCTGATCCGCTGAATGCAATGTCCCAGGTGGTAAAATCTACGATGGTGGTGTCCATATCCTCGAGGTTGAGATAGACGGATTGGGAGTAATTGGGACCCTGGTCCACCTGTATAATGGTTTCCTGACCAGATGCGATGCCACAAATGAAGAGGGCTATTATCGTGTAGAGGGTATTTTTCATAAGGCTCTTATGTTTAATTAGTCTAAATTGAGTGCAAATATACAATGGCTGCGTGGTTAAAAAAAGTATTTATAATATTTCTAAATAATAATTTTTTGGCAGCAATAAGGACGTGATTGTCCTCATTTTGGAAAACTTAATTGGGTGCTATGTTGTACTGAAGACCAGCTAGTGCTCCATTTCATAAATTCTTAATACTTATGTCGGATTCTTTTTCACCGTA
>CALEIL010000481.1 GCA_937876435.1 uncultured Bacteroidota bacterium | reverse complement strand
TGGCCGTTGGCTTTTGGCTTTTGGCTATTGGCCGTTGGCTTTTGGCTTTTGGCTAACAGCCATCTAACCATCTGAGAATCCGGATGCGGTTCAGTTAATGGAATTAAATTCTCCCAACGACAAATCTCCACTCTCAAATCCCTTTCGAAACCAGTACATCCTTTGCTGTGAGCTACCATGCGTAAAGGCATCGGGCACTACGTAGCCCTGGGTTTGTTTCTGTATCCGGTCATCTCCGATGGCGTTCGCCGCCCTGAGGGCTTCTTCGAGGTCCTCTTCATCGAGTTGCAGCTCAGTATTTTGGGCGTAATAACCCCATACACCTGCCAGAAAATCGGCCTGCAATTCCATTTTTACGGATAACGCGTTGTAATCGGTCTGAGACAATCTGCCCCGCATCTGATGGACCTGATTGGTAATCCCCATCAGATTCTGCACGTGATGCCCCACTTCATGAGCGACCACGTAGGCCACCGCAAAATCGCCCGGTGCCTGGAACCGGTTTTGCAGATCACTGCAAAAAGCGAGATCGATATACACTTTATTATCACCCGGACAATAAAACGGCCCCATGGCGCTCGACGCTGTGCCGCATGCACTCGAAGTGACCTGGTCAAATACGACCAGATTAGGGGCCTGGTATTGGGCGTTTTGCTCATTGAAAAGGGCGGTCCATACCTGTTCAGTACTGGCCAGAATAACGCTGACCATTTCAGCCAGATCATCATCAGGTCTGGGTCCCCTGTCCACGGATTGCTCCGTCTGTATCGTTGTCCCCTGATCAAAAAACCCCAGTAATCCGGTCAGATCGCGACCGGTAAATATGGACAATATGACCAAAATCACCGCCAGGATTCCTCCGCCTTTGACCACTCTTCTTCCCGTACTGCTTCCCCGACGATCCTCGACCCGACTACTTTGTTTTCTTCCTCTCCATTGCATAGTAACGTATATATCAATTGTTACGTAAAACACCCATCCGGCTTGTGCTGCCGGACGAGTGGAATCCGGTACTTATCTCTCCAAATATAACAAAAAAGCAATGTGGCCAATACAACCACATCAATAATTTTAAAATAGTTAATAATCTGTTAATAATCCGAATGCAAATATCTTTTCTATAGCGCCGTCGTCTTGTAGTAGTGGATCGAGGGTACGAGTACGGAGTAAGCTACATTGCCATCAAAATATTTCAATTGTCGCACGACAGAGTGCACAGAATACCATGGAATGTATGAATCACAGGTCGGTGTCAAGTGATCGATCCAACTGTAAATAAAATCTGAACCAATGAAAAATATAATCTATTTATTTGCTCTTCTGATTTTGCCGGCGTTGTCAGTCCCTTCCCTGAGCCAGGATCAAAATCTTGGAAAAGCGGTTCAAAAGGTTATCGACAAATACCAGGATGCCAAAGCTTTGAAGCTCGACTTCGAATTTCAGTTGACCTACCCGGAAAAAACTCCCCAGATTTTTGAAGGTACGTTTTACAAACTGGGAGATAAATACAAGGTAGATCTGGATCAATTTACCATCTTCTCCGATGGACGGGTTCAGTATTCCGTACAGAAAGAAGCCCGGGAAGTGCAGATTACAACGGTGGATACCGAAACGATCGAACTCAGTTCACCGGCAGGAGTATTGAAATATCTGGAAGACCAGAAATTCCGGTATTTTGATCAATCCGCCCTCAATCAGGGAAGCCAGGCTCTGCGCATCATCGAGATGATCCCAGTGGATCAGTCAAGCGAATACTTCAAAATCAGGTTTAGCTTTACCGAAAAATCCGAAGCTATAAAATACATCGAAATATTTGCACGGGATGGACAGCGGATTCAACTCACCGTAGGCGATACTTCCTTTTCCGGTAATTTTCCCCAAAATACTGTGGAATGGAATCCCGATCTTTACAAAGATTACTATATTGAGGACCTAAGAATAGACTAAATCACAGATCCGAAAGGCAATCAATATTTATGGGATGGAAATCACTGCTAATCAGGCCCTACGCGGCTTATATATCCAGAAAAATTGACCAAATGGCCGGGAATGCCATCCGGGATCAGCACCGCATCCGGGAATCCATCACCGCTCAGGCGGCGCAGACGGCTTTTGGCAAAGACCACTCTTTTGATCAGATCCATTCCTACGAAGATTTCAGGAAGCACATCCCGATCAACGATTACGAGGGATCCAAATCCTATTTTGACCGGGTCAGAGACGGGGAGGAAAATGTACTGTGGCCCGGAAAACCAAAATATTTTGCCAAGACCTCCGGGACTACTTCCGGCACCAAATACATTCCGATCACTTCCGACTCACTCTCCAATCATTTCAATACGGCCCGTAATGCGCTGTTCCACTACGGGATCAAAACCGGCAACCTCGATTTTCTAAACGGCAAACTCATATTTTTATCCGGTTCCCCAGCCCTGGAAAACACCAATGGGATCATGACCGGCCGGCTGTCCGGTATAGTAAATCACGAAGTACCTGGCTGGCTGAAAAAGAATCAGGTTCCTTCCTGGGAAACCAACTGCATCGAAGACTGGGAGGAAAAGGTAGAGCACATCGTAGAAGAAACCCGCCATCTCGATTTAAGATTAATCTCAGGAATCCCCCCCTGGGTTCAGATGTATTACGAACGGCTGCTCAAGGCTACGGGAGAAAAAACAATTCTCGATATTTTTCCGAATTATTCGGTTTTCGTCTACGGAGGGGTTAATTTTGAACCGTACCGGAATCAACTCGAAACACTGACAGGCGGGCGCATTGATAGCGTCGAAACCTATCCGGCTTCGGAAGGTTTCATCGCCTTTCAGGACTCATACCCCCACGAAGGAATGCTCCTCAATTCCAGGTCAGGTATATTTTTTGAATTTATTCCTGCTTCAGAATTTGGTCAGGAAAATGCCGGGCGGATAGCGCTCGATGAAGTAAAAACAGGGGTAGAGTACGTCCTGATCCTCAACAGCAACGCCGGATTGTGGGGATATAATATTGGTGATACAATAAAATTCATCAGCACCAATCCATATCGCATTGTAGTTACGGGAAGAACCAAACATTATATTTC
>CALEIL010000480.1 GCA_937876435.1 uncultured Bacteroidota bacterium | reverse complement strand
TTATATGTCATAAGGATAATCAATTTGTTTTTGATTGCGGATATGAATTCCAGGTAGACCATATACCGGTTTATCCCATTCATTATGGATCCGACACTACGTTGGTAAGCTGTACGATATATCCTGTATTAAAAAGCTATCAATATTTGTTTGAGATAAATAAAAAGAACAATCCCGACGCCTGGAATTCAACAAAGGAGAAGTTATCCCATAACATCGACACATATCTTTCAGAACATCCGGATTATACAAATCCGGTGTTATTTGTGTATTCTATTGCTGATGACTAGATCATATATATAACAAACTTGGATTGAAATTAAAGGGCCACCTAAAGTCTTCGTCTCCGGTTGTTTTGATATGCTTCATAGCGGGCATATCTACTTTCTCGAACGGGCATCGAGATATGGGGAGGTGCACGTGGGCATGGGATCGGATGCGACGATCCATGGACTCAAAGGAAAGAAGACAAAATGCTGTGATCGGGAACGGCTGTATCAGGTACAGTCCGTGAAGTATGTGCACCGGGCATGGATCAATTCCGGAAGGCTTTCTGATGAAGAGAGTGGCCATTTCCCACAACAGATACCGGTCAAACCTGCCTGCCGTTACCGACAGGTAGGCAGGTTCAAGCGTTTTGGGTATATATGGACTGTATTAGTAAAAAGCGATATAGGTAGCGGTGATGGGCATAGGGTCAAATTAATACAAAAATCCGAACAGCCAAAGAGGTACACTATTTTGATAAGCATTCAGTGAATTGTCTTTGGCTATTAAAAAATCTGAATAGGAGCTAACTTGTTTACTGGATTTGTTTTTACCTCCCACTTCGATAGCTGTTTCATTTACAAAGAAATCACCACTTTTTGGCAGACTGACGGATAGTCCACTGTTGATCAACTGATTCAAGAGAAAAGTTTCCCTGATATTACCTATTTCATGATCTGGTCTCAGTGCATAGATGAGATTTGTATTTTCAAGGTAGATTTTATCCGGCTTTCGCAAAGTGGCTACTCCTTTTACCCCGGTTCGCACCGTATTTATTAATTGGCCCTGTTCCAGATCATGTATCCAGGCATAAACTGAATCCCTGCTTGCTTCCAATTTATGGGCCAGAGCGGATATATTTGGTTTAAAAGGGACCGATTCTGCAATGACACCTATCAGTCTTTTGATTTTTTGTGTGGTCCCCGAACTGTAGTCTTTAATTTGGCTTAAGTCCACATCTATAACCGTGTTGATAATCTGATTTAAAAAAATGGGTATCTGTTTTGCATCGTGTTCCGATATCATTGGGAAATACCCCACTCGTAAATATTCCTGAAACAATCTGAGTATAGGCGTTTTGGTACTTAATTTTTCAATAAATGCCTGAGGATTTTCTGAAATAAATGACCAATCGATGATTGGTAAATCAGTAGATTCGATTAAGTTGATGTATTCCCGGAATGAAAGTCCATGCAAATCGTATAGGATCACCCTTCTGCTTAGATCGGCGCTTCCTTTGAAAATATCCAGTGCAGACGAGGAAGTAAATACAATTTTCAATTCGGGGTGACCATCATAGATGACTTTCAGTTCATTGGACCATCGTGGATATTTATGTATTTCATCAATGAATATGTACCGTCCACCGATTTTGTAAAATTCGTGAATGGTATCGAACAGGGAATGCTGATAAAAGTATGGATGATCCATGGTAATGTACAAACCATTCCCATCTTGATGCAACTTCTTTTCTTTGATGTACTGTAGTATCAGGGTACTTTTCCCCACTCCACGCTGGCCTCGGACTCCAATCATTCTCAGATTCCAATCAATCTCATAATAGAGATACCGGTGAAAATGAGAACTGACCATTTTCAGTAAACTGTCTTGATAGGAGTACAATATGTCCATTATAATGACTATTGAAAAAGACAAATATAATCATTTCTGTCGATTATAAAAGTCATTATTGCTAAATTCGGTTGATAGCATAGGCATATTGAGATTATGAGTGACCATTAATTTGAGGTCTTCATCGGTGGCCATCCATCTCCGACGGAAAGTCAGAATTGGTGCAGGACGCAGAACAGATAGCCGAGTTTCAATCCTTGTTATTGGTGGAAGTGGTCATAAAACCCGCCCGGGTAGAAGTACAACAGAAAGTCGAGGATTTGCGAGCCGGCGGGAGGGATGAGTGTGGCGAGGGATTGGAAAGCCCGGCCCGGTAGAATCATAGCAGAAAGTCGAGGAATAGCAAGCCGAAGGGACGCACGAGCGTGGTAAAGGATTGTAAAGCCCGTATCGGCAGAAGAATAACGGAAAGTTGAGGATTTGCAAGCCGGCGGTAGACATGAGCGTAATATTGATGAATGGTTGAAACTGACCTACATTTTCAGCAGCGTGGAGGCCATCGTATTTACTGTAATTGGTTTTATT
>CALEIL010000479.1 GCA_937876435.1 uncultured Bacteroidota bacterium | reverse complement strand
TTCTAAACTTCTTTTCGATCCGGATTAGGGGGGTCAATATGCTCCGGATTATCCATCCCTTTTTATTTTTTCAGCAGACTCACAACCAGGCACGGCTGACAACGGACGACAGGTATGAAAATTTGTGATAAATTTGAACTGTGTGCTTCGTATGAACTTTAGTGCTGAAAAGTCCCCACTACGCCAAGCCGCAAACCGTAAGCAAGCCTATTAGAACGCCACAACAACAATAAAAACAATAAAATAGACACCTAAAAAAACGAACTTTGACATCTTGACAAAAACTCACGAACTTACTTTGGCGACACACAGACCGCCCCGAATGTTTTAAAAATTTTCCCACCACACAAATAATAAAAGGAACTTCCATTGCGTAAAGTTGCTGCATTGCTAGATGTTGATGTTGGTATTTTAAGCAAAATGGAACGTGGGGAATGCAGAATTACAAAAGAGGTAGTTCTGAAACTTGCGGACATATACGACTATAATGCAGACGACCTTTTGGTTTCATACCTTAGCGACAAGATTTTATATGAAAACATCCGGATCATCGTTGGGTCTTGGATCAATCCTATTGGCTCGCATGGCAAAAAACGGTCTACCGGATGAGCCTCCTTATGTAGCCAAAATCCATTGACGCCCCCTTTGGGCAGGACGATCAGTCGTTCTCCCGGGCCCTGAAGCGTACCATCGGAATTCGACCAATGCTTCAGATCTCTTACGGGAATAGTATTGGAAGATCCAGATATTGCTCCGGAATACCAAACGCATCCACCAGGGCCAGTCCATCGGGAACCATTTGCTGCGCATGCCGGTGGATAAGTTGCCGGATGGCCTTGGACTTGGTACTACTGATGTAGCCCTGTTCCAGATACCAGCCGTGGTGTTCATACATCGTGGACAAAGCGTACAGCGCTGACAGTTTTTTCAGCATAAATTTTTCATCGGGCGATTCAGTCTTTTCGATGACCTGGTGCATAGCCAGGAGACACTTTTCTTCTGCATAGGCGATGGCTACCGCGCTTACGTGGGTCTGAACTTTGAGAAATGCCTGATAGGGAGTCACTCTTTTTTTGAACAGGCGATTCATCCGTTGTGAAAGGGAAAATGTCAACCGGCGAAGTCTGTAGGAAAAGGCCTCCCTGTGAAATTCCCTGCTGTAAAGATGAGAAACATCCACGTTGCTTCGGTAAACTGGATTGTAGGTCACCAGCGTATCGGCCCATTGACGGCTGAGATACCTGATGACGCCGTAAAACGAACTGGCATTAAAATCGGTTTGAAATGCGGATAGTACCCCTTTCGCTGCCAACTGCAAGATCACGTGATTGTCCCCTTCAAATGTGGCAAAAACATCGAGATCGGCTCTGAGTTCCGGCAATCGGTTCTCGCTCATGTAACCTTTGCCGCCACACGCCTCCCGGCATTCCTGTACGGTCCGGTTTCCGTGCCAGCTCGCCAATGCCTTCAGCGCCGCAGCTTCAGCTTCCAGCTCCCGGACATCTCCGCTATTGATCGATCCGGCGTATCGGTGCATAAGATCATCGATCGCAAAATGCATGGCGTAGGTTTTTGCCAGCAAGGGAAACAATCGCATCTGGTGGGTCGGGTACTCGATCAGCAAGCTTTCCGTGGTATGGATATCCTTGCCGAACTGCCTCCTCTGGTATGCGTATCGCAGGGCTATGGCAAGTGCTAGTTTTGCACCAGCTACTGAACCTTTGCCCACACAAATCCGCCCGGTGACCAGAGTACCCAGCATAGTAAAAAATCGCTTACTATCCTTGGTGATCGGGGAATGATACCTTCCTTCCCCATCGATGGTTCCGAATCGATCCAATAAATTGAATACCGGAACTTCCACCTGATCAAACCAGATGCGTCCATTGTCCACGCCGTTGAGGCCAGCCTTATATCCGTTGTCTTCGATTTTGATGCCAGGTAGTAATTCCCCCTCCGCATCGCGCAGTGGAACTACTACCGCGTGGACGCCCCGGTTTTCGCCCTGAACTATCAGCTGGGCAAACACCGTAGCCAGTCTGGCCGAACCAGCGCCTCCGATAAATATTTTACAATCTCTTAGCTCTGGTGTATGAACTACCAGTTTGTGACCATCCTTTATGTATGTGGCGGTCGTATTCACTCCCCTGACATTGGATCCATGATCTTCTTCCGTCATGGCAAAACATCCACCTATTTGACCCTGTCCCAGATCCCTCAACCATTTTTTGTGGTGTTTGGCGCTACCCAGATTGGCTATACTCCCTCCAAACAATCCGTACTGGACCCCAAATTTGACCGCGGTACTCCCACCGGCGTAAATCAGATTTTCAAAAATGTGTCCGTAGGCTTCCATATCATCGCCACCATAATCCCCGGGATAGGCAATCGAACCAAATCCTGATTTCCCGAGTTCCTGAACCTGCTGGCTTGTCTTTTCCCTGTTCAATGTCAGGTCTTCGCTCCACGTCCAATCAAACAAATCGTCCTGAACTAATTTTTCCTGGATTTTGCCGATCAAATCGCCGTACTGACCATCGAGCACCGATCTCAATATCACGGGATCAAAGGAAGGTTGTTCCAGTGGTTCCGGAGTGGTTTCCTGAAATAAAGAACTGTATTGGCTGGGTTGCAAACCAAGGTGATATTCGATATGTGAGAGGCCTTCGCGGTTTCCCGAAAAGCTGGTGTCCACATTTTGGGCCAGGCGAATGGCATAATCGGTCAGCGGAAAATCCTTTTCAAAATCGATCGCAAGGTCCGCATTTTGTATTAATTCCTTCCAATCTCTGAACTTATCAGGATCGGGCGTGAATGCCGGGTCCAGATATTTCAGCAACGAAGCCCGTTCTGCCCCATCGAGGGAGGCGTCGGTCTTGACTATATTCCGGATTACATCCAATTCTGATTCGGTCAAAAGTCCGTCAGCCCATACCACGTATATGAAGGGCAAGTAGTGCACCAGACGTGGGGAAGTGGTCAGTCCTGTCATATCCAACGATTTTCAATCTAAAAGTATCAAATTATTCTTGACCCGGCAAAGAAATCAACAAGCTCTGTACATCCCATTGCGCCAAACGGTAAGTTCCGTTAAGGTATTTCCAAATATTTTTCTGATAGATCGAAGAATCGAAACCGCGTATAGTGGGGATTATACAAGGATTTCAATGATGAAAGCCTGCCTCCCGACCAAAGGAAGGGAGGAACTGTCCAAAAAAATACAGAAATACCTATATGAATTTAAGCTTTGGTGAACTCCCAACATTCATTTTGGTGTATGGTATGCTGCAAGTTTGATTCTATTTGTGGCTGTATTTTCTACTTTTTGACCGGTGGTTTACTAGGCCTTACTTCTACCTTACTGGGAAGCGTCCGGGGGTGCATGCGTAGTAAATCCAACACCAGTTCTCCCATGTCTTCCGGTTGGATTTTCCAGGCGTCGGAATCATCGGGAATATTTCCATTGAAATGGGTTGAAACGGAGCCGGGCATGATGGTAGAGACCTTGACATCCTGTTGTCTCACATCCATCATCAGAGCCTGAGTGAACCCTACCAGCCCAAATTTACTGGCGTTGTACGCGGTTCCACCAGCAAAAAAATTGGTTCCGGCGAGGCTGGCGATGGTGATGATATACCCCTTGGACGATTTGATGGCGTCCAGGGAAGCCTTGACGCTATGGAATACACCTGTCAGATTGGTATCCAGGGTCTGATTCCATTGATCCACCGTCAGATCCTCGATATTACCATAATGACCAATGCCGGCGTTTGCCACCAATACATCGAGCTGCCCCCACTTCTCCAGGATTTCCCGGATTGCATTTTGTTCGTCCCCAAAATGGCGGACGTCTGACTGGATGGTCAACAGATTATTTTCATCCGAATTCAGTCTGCCCGCAGCTTCATTTAATTTTTCATTGCTCCGCCCTGAAATGGCCACTTTCATCCCCTGATCCAACAGCGACTGCGCGACTCCCAGACCGATACCCTGGCTGCCTCCTGTGATATAGACAACTTTATTTTTAAGATCTTTCATAGTGTGATTAGTTCTGATTAAATAGTTATAATATGTCAATGAAATTGGGGAATAAATTGTTTTCCAAACGGTGTACTGTCCCGCCCTGGTGATCAATTAACCAGGGGCAATTCAAATATAAAAATGGTCCCTTCCGGTTTGTTTTTGATAAAATAAATCGCCCCATCAAAGGTCTCGATGATATTTTTACTGATGGCCAGTCCAAGCCCGGTACCTGAGGATTTTGTGGTAAAATTGGGGAAAAAGACCTTTTCATGGAGGTCGTCCTCGATCCCTTTGCCATTGTCTTCCACCCGGACGACGGCCAGACCATCTTTCTCGAGCAGTCGAATCACGATGTGTCCTTCCCGGTCGGGAGGAATCGCCTGAACCGCATTTTTCATCAGATTGTTCATCACCCTGATGAGGTGGGTCCGGTCCGCCTGCACCACCAGTTCATCGATCGGTACGTACAGGTTAAATTTGATATTGGACCGGGTACGGAACAGGTCGTACACCGATGCCACCAGGTCATTGAGCATGATTTCTTCATATTCGGGTTTGGGCAAATTGGCAAACGAAGAAAACTCGCTGGCTATCCGGCTCAAATTATCGATTTGTTCGATAATCACCTTGGAGACGTGGCGGACGATTTCCCGGGCTTCATCCTCTTTGGCTTCCCTGATCCTGAATTCCATATGCTGAATACTCAGTTTCATAGGGGTCAGTGGATTTTTTATCTCGTGAGCTACCTGCTTGGCCATCTCTCTCCAGGCGACCTCCCGTTCGCTGTGAGCCAGGAGCTCGGCGCTTTGTTCCAGTTTCTCCACCATTTCATTGTAGGACTGAATCAACGTGCCCAATTCATCAGGTTGCTTCCAGGGGATGGGGTCATTGTGCTTGCCCAGGGAAAACTCCTTCAATTTATTCCCCAATTCGGTCAAAGGACTGATGATCGTATTGGAAATAGAGAATGACAGCGCAGAAGAAATGAGCAGTAGAAACACGAACGCATTGAGAAGAAGATTTATAAAACGGTAAAAGCCATCAGGAACCTCGGTCAATTGGGGGTACGCCAGAAATACAGTTCGGTCCTGATCCAGAGAAAAAGGCAAAACCAGAGCTCCCTGCCAGATCGCATCAAATTGATCCAGGGTATTGGACAATTTGACCTTCCGGACTACCGGGTAGGGCAAATGCGTGTATTCGTGATTGGCCCTGTTTTCAATCGCCTTCCCATTTTGATCAAAAAGAATGAACTTACCAGGAATCCCATCGAACACCTTCAGGATTTCCTCATTCCCGAAATCAGCGCGTTTTACCTTTTGGTAGTATTCTTTGACCGTACTTTCCAGGGTTTCCTTATAGGACCTTTTATAAAAATTGGCGCTGACGATCCCCACCATCGTAAAAGCCGCTATGAGGATGGCCAAAACCGAAAACTGGATTTTGTTCCTGATCGATAAATTTTCAATAAAATACTGGTGCAACTCGCGGGGCAAAAAAGGAACAGCCCGGTGGATCAGCAACAACAGGCCGAAAATCAGCAGGGATAAAATAAAATTGAATGAAAAGAAAGACATGGGTTGTAACAACCCGTCGTAATCCTGCCGCCCCAGAGCTGCTGCATTTCCCCTTTCGACCATGGTATAGATGGTATTGTCCCGGACAAACTGACTATCTCTCGCCTGACGTACGGACAATGAATCCAGCGTGGGCGGGAAAAACAGACTTTCGTCGTTGGTAATGATTCCGTTATCATACAGAGTCCAGTCTCCCGTATTGAACAACACATACGATGAATAATGATCGTTTGAATTCCGGTGTACGATCTCAGTTCCGACCCCATCGACCTGGATACCCATCGACTTTTGACTACCGGTGGGAAAATAATACCTGCCCGGCCAGGTTTTTTGAAAATAAAAATCAATTCCCTGGTAGCTTTCCTTTTCCAAATGCTGAGGAATGCGGGAGACCGAAAATTGATATATATTCCTGATACCCGGATTTGAAAAGATCACATCATTCAAAAAAGATTCCAATCCCGGCTGATTTTCTTTAGCCGAATGAAGCCTCGTGTTTACATCCCGGATCGCTGCGATGAGATGGGTGTCAGGGATGGACAATTTATCCGCCAAAGCCTCCACCGAACGACGGGTCAATTCTGCTGTGTAAAAGTGAGAAAACAGGACCGTAGTGAATAAACTAAGGATGAGCAACCACACGGAAATCCAGGTAAAATCCCGCATGGAGGAATCCAGAAATAAGTCAAACAACAACATGATGATCAATAGAGACACGATCCACAGGCCCGTGTTGAGCTGGAGGGAAGACCAGTGAAGTACCAGTGCGCATGCCAGAAGGGCGACCAGAAATATCCCAATTCGCTCCAGCCAGCCCAATTCAAAGGCCTGTATCATCAGAAACAGCTTGATGGAAACGATAAAAAGGGACAGCAACAATAAAAAACAGGCGAACATCAACACCAGGCTACCCGACGTGAAATTTTCCACGATATTGATATCCAGCAAAATGTATTGGTTTTCAACCACCGATTTGACAAAAAAGCAAAATAATATGGTGCACAATCCAAAAATCAGATATGCTAAAAAGGTCAGTAATCGCTTTCGTTTCAGACTTTGATTCCTGATCGCTTCGGGCGTATGTACGTAAAAGAACAGAGCAAATAAAAATCCGATCACCACATTGAGCAGCCAGTCCGCCATACTCCCCGGAATCGTCTCCGAAAAAAATCCGGGTTTGAAGAAATCACCCGCCAATGGATGCGATAATGGAAAAAAATACCCCACGGTTCGCAGCAAGACGATCACCAGCAACAGACCGATCAGGATCCGCAAAGAATTGTAAATCCGGGCCAATTGATGCGCCATTAAAAAAAGGTAGGCGAGCAGGAAAACATATCCAAAGAGGTAAATCATTAAAATAAAATTGGCTTTGGTCCCGGATGATTCTTTTTTCAAATATTCCTTCAAACCCTCCAAGGGGATCAGGTTTGAATCCAATTCGTCGGCGGAATGGTTCACGGCAATCGATTGCAGATCCCTGATTGGTATCACAAATTGAATCCCGGGCAATGAACTGGTTTCCACACCGGGCGAGACCGGCGATAGGGTCCATTTTACAAACGCCTGATCTTCCCGGTACAAAATATCCGTGTAATCCACTTTGGGGGCAATTTCAAGGAACATCCCGTACAGGCCAATATCCCAATAAGTCAGTTCTCCGTCTTTCCACACATAAATGGAACTTTCCTCCGAGACAGGAAGTTTTTGCTGGAGGAACTGCTCTATCTGCAGGCTGTGGTCCTGATCTATATCGTCGAGCATTCCCAGGAAGCCGGGATCAGCGGCGATGGATCTGAGAGTAGAAAAAACAGTCTGGACTTGGCGGTTCACATTCTTTTCCCTATCATTGATGGCTTTTTCATTGCCCTGAAAAAAGGAACCGATAAGGGCCAGGGTAAAAAAAAAGGCGCCTGTGATAGCAAGAATGGGATATAGTCGTCTTGACTTCAAGGTGAAAATTTATTGTAAATATATAGTAAATAATTTTAATATACCTGGATTGGATAGTTTTGGCTTGATGTATTTAGAGCAATGGAGCTAAAATCAGATCCTGGTATATAATTGAAATGATAGGTTGCAGTCTGTTCTATCGCTGCAGGTATATCCTGTAGAGGAAAATCCGGACAACGTAGAGCATCGCACCACCTAACGGGTGGGCTTTCCGAAGGGAAAGACAGAATAGTGCCACAGAAAACAAACCGTCCCGGCACATGTGTCGGGATAAGGGTGAAAACGTGCGGTAAGAGCGCACGCTGTCATGCAGCAATGTATGGTGGGGGTAAACCTTGCGAGTTGAAATGCCAAATATATTTCGGTAGGTCTCTGACCTTCCTGGTTGCTCGCCGGGATACTAGTATTGCACTAGTAGCCGGAAGGGGTAGGCAGCTAGACCCCGACAGTGATGTCGGGGCCAGATAAATGATAGAAGCCCCTGCAAAGGGGGACAAAATCCGGTTTACAGGACTGCAACTTTTTTTACATCTCAGGGGGAAGCCATTCATTCCCTATTTTTTCTACCATCTCATATTCTTCGAGCCAATTTCCAAAGATTTGGGAATACGGTCAGGGACCTGGCCTGGTATTCCCCTATCAGATATTCACGACCTGGCAGATTTGGGATAACGGATCTCCCCTGATCGCGATGCTCCAATTGCTCTGGTCATAAATGAAATTCTATCCCACACATCACTCCCGGAAATCCGCAGGCAACGACATCGCCCGTCTGTATGATCTCATCCCCAAGTCCTGCATACATAAAAAATCCAAACATTCTCATATTAACAGGAAAAACACCCTATTATATTAGGCATATTCCCCTTGTATCCATATTTAAATCCGCATAGATTTGTTAAACCATCTCACAAAGTGCGCTGAGAACTGAGCAAATGATATTATTGAGTTCTTGTTACACTAAAGCTCCCCCCGAACGAACACATTGATCGATCTTCCCTTCAGCCCTTGATGTGCCTGAACCGAAGACCGGGATCGGTGATACCAGGTTAGAAACTTTCACTTTTAAACTTAAAAATATGAGCAATTTCAAATTAAATCTACCTACCGACATTCCGTGGAAACGGATTTGTGTGACCGAAGACATGATCGATAAAGTCGTCTGTGACGACGAACTCCCCGGCAAATGGCGAACTTCGATGGCCGTTTTTAAATACACCCCCGAAGAGGATTATCAGCTTTTTCCGGATTATGATATTTCCTACCTGAAGGTCTCCGCCACCATTACAGGCTACCAGCCACTGGACAAGGAGATCCAGGGGGAGATCGATTGGGATGGCGTGGATGCGGATACTGAATTTACCAATGAAGTACTAAAAGAACTACTGAACAGCTATCATCCCTGCAATGGGGCTATCCTACAGGTCGTGGTAGGTCCACCCGATAATGACCCCGATATGGCTCTGGATAAATATCCTTTCTTTTTGGATTTTGAGCCCAAGAAAAGAGAACTCTACGAAATGGCCACCGAAACAAACGAGCGGTCTTCGCGGTCAATCGAATCCCTGAACATTACCAAATCAGCCGGATCGACACAATCGTTGGAAATTTTGGATATTGATATGGGGGGAGGCGGATTCGGAGTCGAAGCCTCGTATGCCGGGGCCGGCGGAGGATTCAATTATCAGGCTCCGAATGGTCAATGGGGAACTAAGAGAATTAATTCAGACGAAAGTCTTTCTTCGCGTTCTTCGGATGTGGGTCAGGAAAAACGGGAATCGTATTCTTTCTCCACGCAGCTTTCCCAAATGTACCATTTGCTCGACAGTTACCATATCGGAACCAACAGGGTCGTCTTTTTTGTCCAACCCCGGCCACACGTTCTGGAAGAACCATCCGGTTTTGTCAGGGGACCGAGACCAGTCGAGGGAATGCAGGAGTTTTTTATGGTGGTCGCCAAACCCAAAGAACAGGATGATTTTTGTGTTTCACTGAGGCTGGATACCAGTCACCTGACCACCACTCCCATCATGGACTACGATATAAAAAGCGCAGTCAGCGATATAGCATCAGCTTCTGCGCGGGTAGCTACTACCAACGATATCCCGGCAGAAAGAGTGACCGGAGAAGCTTGCTTCATCGGTTGCTGGGAAGTGGGCTATCAGTGTTACCGAACGGATGACTTTGACAACGTAATCTACAACGCACCTTCCGGGTACAGAATAGAAGGGTTTACAGATATCATCAACGACCGGAACCACGGAAATTCGTCTGTCAACGTATCAGCTGATGGATCTTCCCTGACCATCAACGCTGAAGCTCATGGACATCGATGCGTCCACGATTCAGGCGTTTGTGCCAATTGCGATGACATTCAGATCTGGGGCGGACATGCCCGACGTCAGGTGGAGGTACACCTGCGTTCCATCGAACCCATCAAACAAACAGGAGAACGGGAAGTCCTGATGATCACTACACGGGGTCTTTGCTGTTGCACCAAAAAATTCAGACCCGGATATCTAGATGATCTGGTAGTGGATGTAAAACCCATCCCAGTCCAACTTAGCGTTTCCCATTATCTGGACAATTTCCATCCAGGCAAAATTCCAGGAAGAGTTCAGGCCGATTCGCGAAAAGTACGCCTTGATCACAGCGAGGGAGTCTGTAAAGATTGCGAAGATAAAATCCAACACCAACAGGCATCGGATAAACCCGATACCAAATATACGATCCGGCTGGCGAACGAATTGAGCAATTACATCAAGGTCGAAACCATTAAGAGTCTCAATGATCCTACGGTCAAACCAAAAAAATTCCATCAAACGGATTTCTTTGCCAAACAATTGGAGCATAAGCTCGTCCAGTACAAACCCGGGAAAGAACTCTTGAGCCATCCGGTGGGCAAGGACATCCCCGATAAAATCCAGCCAAAACTGGAGAAGTATTTTGGTAAAAAGGTGAAAGATATTACCAATAGGGATCTTCTATCGCTAAGGGCTGAAAATCTGGCAAAGATCACCGGATTAAAACGTGACGAAATACAGCTTCTCAAATTGAGGGCGATGGGAGTGAAATTTTCTCCGGTCAAACCCAAAAACAAGGATTCTGAAAAATAGGAATTTAATTTCGGGATTCGGGATTCGATGAAACGACCATTTTTCCTGGATCCTTCACGAATTCCCCACGCACTGAATGATGAAGGCATGGTTGAGGTGAGTTCAACCATGCCATTATCTGAAATCCTTCATCAGTAAATGATGGCTTCCCTCTTCCGATCAACCAAGAAAAAATACATATCATGGACGAAACATACAATATAGCACTTCCTGATGGGATCAATGAATTTGATTACGACGGCACCACGTACCAATCAAACGACACCTTCCAGACCAGCAGCGCGTGCGAGACGATCGCGTTTTACAATGCTGCAAAATCACAAAATCCTAAACTGGGAAGAACGAATAAAACTCCAAAATTCTGGCAGACCATGGAGCAGAAATGTCAGGCAAATGCTCCTGCGGATCCCCCCGATACGGGCAAGAACACTCCCGTTGAAAATCAACCAATCCAAACCGATTCAGCCGTCCAGCAGGGCGCTGATACGCTTCCCGATGATGGAGTATTAAAAGGTGAAACCAACAATGAGGAGGATTTTATCCCGCCCACCGAAGAACCGGAAAGACCCGAATCGGGTGTATCTCACACCGACATCAGCGATGAAAGTTCTCAGGAAACCACCCAGGCAGGAGACCCGGTCGATTTATTTACCGGTTCATTCACCATGCAGGAAACCGATCTCAAAATACCCAATACGGTTCTTCCTATGGAGGTTTCCAGGATTTATCGCAGCGGGATTGCTGCGTTTGGTCCATTCGGCTGGAACTGGGACCATAATTACAATATTTATCTCAGGGTCCTGAACGACAACAACATTGCGGTGTGGAGGAATCTTCATGAAGACATATTCACCTTTGACGGCAATGAATATGAACCACCGCGGGGTAGATTCGAAAAGCTAACCAGGCTTCCCGGATTGAATGAAGAATATGAAATAGCGGCTAGTGGGGGTAGGATTCTTAAGTTCTCAAGACCTGCCGGCTGGCTGGATGTAGAAAGAATTCCGCTTATCCAAATCAGAGACCGGTACGACAATCAGATAAATTTCACTTATGGAGTCCAGGATCATCTCCTCAAGGTAGAGGATAATGACGGCCGCTTTTTTATTTTTGAGTATGATGAATGCGGGTTAATTGTCGGGATCCGAGATCATACAGACCGGACGTTCAGATACGATCACAACGAAGAGACCAAACAACTAATCTGTGCTCTTTCTCCCCCCATCACCGATTATCCGGACGGATTGACCAGGATCTATCACTATGAGGACCCCTGGACCCACCAAAAACTCAGGCATAATATTGTTCGTGTAGAGGATAGCGAGGGAAATATTTATCTGGAAAACACCTACGAACATGATCCGGGTACCTGGCATTTTGCCCGGGTTACATCCCAATTGCACGGAGGGTATTTATACCAGTTTTGTTACAAGGAATTACAATACGTGCCAGCCAATCCCCTATTCATCAACATTTCGTCGGTGCAGGTTCAGGTTATGAACCCCGATTACGGCCTCGAAACCTACACTTTCAATTATCGTGGGGATCTTCTGGACCAGCGCTATAGATTATCCCGGGACCGATCCTTCAGAATCGTTGCCTGGCAATACGAATACGACAGCCAGGGCAATAAGATTTCTGTAACCAGGCCCGACGGAAGTCAGGAACTATGGATCTACGATGACCAGCACAATGATCCGCGAATGCGGCACAATCTGTTGCGAAAGGAAATCACTGCTGCCTCAGGTTTCCCTTCCCCCAGTCGGATAATCTGGAGAGGGGTTTATGAACCCCGATTCCAATTGTTGATATCAGAAAAAAATGAACTTAATCAGGAAACCAGGTACAAATATGATTTTGAACTGACTCCAGCCAATCCAGCCAATGCCGGCCACCTCAAAGAAATTCACTACCCCGATACGACTCTCCCCGATGGCACTATCCAACAAAGTAAGACCAGATTGGAATACAACAACAGAGGTCAACTCACTGAAGTAAGATTACCAGATGGAACCATCCATCAAATGACCTACGGCCAGAACGGCAATGAAAAAGGCAGGCTTATTTCTCAAAAATTTGACGTCAACGGGCTGAACGTCGAACACAAAATCCAATACGACATTTTTGGGAATATGGAGGAGTGGACGGATGGCAACGGGAACAAAATCATCTATGAGTTCAATGCGCTTGGACTGTTGGAAAAATTCCATCAGCCATTAATCGATGGGAAGGCAGCTCCCTATGCCATCCATTACAATATGGATAGAAAAGCAGTCGCCTACGAAAGCCCCGCCGGTGCCTTTTCTGAGACTGGTTGGATGGATGATTTTATACTGGATTCCTTTGAACGGGATGTTTTGGGCTATCCCACCCGATACCAACTGGCAGCTAATACCTCACAGGTACGCAACATCTCAGTCTGTAATGATTTTCGGGGCTTACCTCTCCGGATATCCAATCCTGACGGGAGTGTAATCCTTAAAAAATATGACGAGCGAGGGCTTTTACTCGAAGAAATCATCAGAGGACATGATGGCAATGAACTCAAAGCCTCCAACGTATACGACCGCTTCGGGCACCGGGTCAAATCCACCGATTTCAACGGCCAAATAATCGAAAATGAATACGACGGATTCAGTCGGCTCCACCGGCAAATCCTGAGCAATGGTTCTATCATCGAATACAACTGGGGGCCTGGCGATTTACTAATTTCCGTAGAAACGACTGGGGATGATGGGTCAGGAGTCATCAGACAACTCCAATTTCAAAGTTATGAATACGATGAAAAAGGAAGACAAACAGCGATTCACGAGAAAATATTCACCGATAATCCCGGGAATTCCTCAAACAAAACCACCACCCTCTTTTACGATGTCCAGGACCGGATAGTAAAAGAAATCAATCTTCTGGGTGGAATCACACACTATCAGTTCGATGGCATGGACCGGCTGATAAACACTACCGATCCCAATGGGAACGAAGAAAGATTCATCTATGATGACAATAGTAACTTAATACGAATCGACAAGATCGATATAAACCCCGATGGTTCCGCTTCCCTACTGAGTAAATCGGCTGAATACGACGAAAGAAACCGATTGGTGGCCATCATAGAACCTGACGGTTCCCGGTACGAGCAACGAAGAGATGACCGCGATCTTATCATAGAAGAAACCGATCCACTCGGAATCATCACCACCCGGAAGTACGATGGTCACCTGGTTCTGATACAGGAAACCCTTGATGCAGGTGGGCTGAATATTAACTTTTCGTGGCAACGCGATGCCATGTCCAGACCTGTAGAATTTATGGATCCAATGGGACAGGTCTCTTCTTATCTGAGAGATGACCTGGGACGCCTGACCGGCACGATCTATCCCAACGGGTTATCCAGCACGAAGGAATACAACGAACGAGGATTGATAGCCACGGAGACTATGGGAAGTGGAACACAATTCTCCTTCTCCTACGACACAGGCAACCGACTTGAAAATATCGCAAACCCCTCCACAGCTCCAGGAGTCAATTCCATTCCCATTCACATCTTTCAATACGATGGCCTCGACCGGCTTGTTTCAGCAAAAGCCGGAGCTCATACTGTGGAACGGGAATACGATAGCCTCAACCGGTTGATCAGAGAGCGAACGAATGGAAACGATATTCTTCGAAGGTTTGATGATCTCAATGGATTTTTCATACAGGAATGGCCGGATGGTCGGGTGGAAAAATATCAATACGATGATAACGGGATGATCAAGGCCATCACGGAGGAAAATCACAGTGGAATGGGCAGCCAGACCAATTTAATAGCCGCGATAAACCCAAGCGGGTCTGAAAAAACAGGGAAATTGGAATGGGGATCAGGAGTCAGGGTCCTACACCGTTTCGATGATCGGAAACGGTTATCCTCCAGTCATATTTCCCATGCAAACGGCCTGAATGTATCATTTGAAAATCGCTATGACGCTGCCGACCGGAAGCGGATAGAAGCATTCAATGGTCCTGTTTCCAACACCCGGTTGCACGATTTTGACAACAAATACCGGGTCACCGAAACCGTTGGTGGGTTGACTGTCCCTTTGCCTCCTGCCCCCTCGCAGGCTGAAAACGATCAGGCTATTCAGGCTGCCATCGCAGCGGCAGTGGCAGCAGCGGAGAAAAAATCATTCGCATACAATGAGGGGGATGAGAGGACGATCGTCAAAGAAAATGGGCTGCCAGACCAAATCTACACTTTTGACTCCGGACACCGGATATCTTCGGATGGCACTTCCGGATATACGCATCACATCGATGGAACATTGGAGTCCCGAGGGGCTGTAAATTATGAAATGGACGCACTGGGGCGTATCGTGAGCATAACTTCAGGAGGAGAAATGGTATGCAAAATAGAATACGACGCTATCGGAAGACCCTCGGTCATCAGGCAAAAAACCGACCCAGAAAGAGTGTTGAATTATCTGGGGAAATGGGTTTACCAGGAGAATATTCCGGGAAACGTCCATCGTCACACTACGATCCATCCCGAAACCGGCCTTCCACTTGCTGTTCATCTTCCGGGAAAAACGATCAATCCGGTGTATGACGGCCGGTACAATCTGAGAGGAATTCTGGATGATCAGGGAAACTGGGTGGAATTATTTGATTACAGCACTTTTGGAATACCCACCACGTATGATTCATCGGGCAATCCCATATCTGGTTCATCTATGGGAATCGATCCTGTATTCGGAGGTCAGAGGTATTTACCTCAACCCGGACTTTATTTGTCCGGAAAACGATTGATGGATCCTCGCACGGGTTTGTTCCTGTCCCCTGATATAATGGGCTATGTGGATTCACCCTCTCTCTACGCATATGCCGGCCAAAACCCGGTGGATTATATCGATCCGGACGGAGATCTGGCCTTTCTGGCGGGATTGTTGATAGCTGCTGCCGTAGGAGCAGCGGTTTCTGGCGGTGTGAACGCCGTCCGTCAGGGCATCGCCATTTCAGAGGGAAGTCAGGAAGGCTGGGAATGGGGTCAGTTTGGCTTGTCCGTAGGGGTAGGTGCTATCGCCGGTCCCTTATTGGTAGTCGCCCCTGAACTCGCCATCCCGTTGGCTGTGTACGGCGTGGGACAGGGAGCTATGGGCATAGCCAATGGCCGCTATGCAACCGGCACCTTTGATATAGTCACCTCGGTTGTGCCTTTCGGATTCAAGGGAGTTAGGACAGCCACCACAGGACGTGGATCAATTGTGGGTAAGTATCGTGGTCTGGGACCGGCATATTCCATGAGTACACGAGGCAACCGATTGACCTTAATCGGCAATGCCGCCGGAAATTACATACCTCCCATTGGAGGCCGAAAAATTGGAATTGGAATTGCCCGGTCTCAGGGAAGTAATGAAGGTCACGTAGCGATTACGACAGAAAACTCTAAAGGTAATTTCGCTTTTTTTGAGAGAAATGCGAGTCGTACAAAAGACGGATCTCTGGTATCTAATTACCGGTCTTTGGATACACCTCCCGAGGTATACGATCCTTTGAATTTGGGAAGCTTTAAGAAAGCTCCCGTATTTGAATATACAAAGATCAGAATTTCCACCAATAAAGTGAACAAAGCCTCGAACTATGCCCGTCAAAGAATGAGTGAAAACCACCTGACGGAACCCTTCGATTTCAAATGTTCCAATTGTTCTCATTTCGCAGCAGATGTTCTATCCGAGGCTGGATTTCGTGGTTTCGGCACCGGAAGAGGTAGTGGTGTCAACAATAATTTTTTGAATTTTGATCTGGCGAGGAGGATTGGATGGATCGGACCAGTTCTCAGTTCCTCGATTATTCAACCCAATGAAATGTGGGATTGGGATAAAAAGTAAAATGACAAGAGTTTGCTCATTCTGCGGTAGGGTTTGCCTACTTATACCTGGACGTGAAACATTCCGGAAACTATCCGGAAGGCTGATAAATACGGACCACCACCTACCTTTGCCAAGGGCTTCTATGGAAATTTAGTGGGATAGTTTTATTATTTTTGGTCAACCAAGAGGATTCTTCTTCGTTTAAAAGGCAATTGCATACTATTTAGTATCCAAAACTAACATTACTATCGAATGATCATAGAACAAATACATGACAAACCACTGGCTCAGGTTTCGTATGCGGTGTGGAGTAAGAATGAGATTTTTTTAGTTGACCCGGGTCGGGATCCAAAACCGTACCTGGATTTTGCCCGGAGCCACGGTGGTAAAATAGTGGCCGTTCTGGAAACGCACCCTCACGCAGACTTTGCCAGCAGCCATAAAGAATTTATGGACCTGCACGGGGCTACGATTTATATCAATCCCCGGGTGGGCGTCAGCTATGATTACAAACCACTGGACCATGATGACACTTTGTTGATAGGAGATGTGACGGTCCGGACGCTGTTCACCCCCGGACATTCGCCCGACCACAATTCGTACCTATTGATCGATAAGGAAGGTCAGCAAAAAGCCGTATTTACAGGGGATGCCCTGTTTATAGGTGATGTGGGACGGCCTGATCTGAGGGAAGGCGCCGGAAATATTCAGATTAGCCGGCAAGAGCTCGCGGGCATGATGTTTCAGACGATCCAGGATGTATTTTCCCAACTGGATGACGAAGTCGTGGTCTACCCGGCCCACGGAGCTGGTTCTTTGTGCGGGCGGCAAATGAGTGAAGAACTCAGTGGTACGATTGGAGATCAGAAAAACACGAACTGGGCCTTTCAGATCAAAGACAAAAACCGCTTTATTCAGGAATTTTTGCAGGGTCAGCCATTTATCCCCAAATATTTTCCTCACAGCGTAGAGATTAACCGCCGGGGTCTGCCTCCTTTTGAACAATCTGTTGAATCCGTCCCCAGAATCGATCCCGGAGACGGTTTGACTGAAGGCGTCCCCGTCGTGGATACCCGGGATACAAGTTTATTTAATTCGGACCATTTACCCGATTCCATCAATATCCAGGGTGGAGAAGGGGACAAATTTGAAACCTGGCTCGGATCCATTATTACACCCGGAATGCCATTTTATCTGACAGCAGAAACCGAAGTGGAACTGACTGAAGCGATCAGACGAACTGCCAGAATTGGTTATGAGTCTTACATAAAAGGGGCATTCGTAGCCCCTGAAACCCTGGCTGCCACCCGACCGGACATTCCCATCAACGACTTCAAACTTCATCCGGAACGATACACCATTGTCGATATCAGAAATGAATCAGAAGTAGATTCTGAGCCCATTTTCGATGCTTCCCTCAATATACCTTTACCAGAATTGCAAGGCCGCATTCACGAAATCCCTGTTAATAAACCGATTGTGATCCACTGTGCGGGCGGATACCGGTCCGCCATCGGATCCAGTCTGGTGGAAAATGAGATAGGTGACTGGACACCGGTTTACGATCTGGGAGACCGTATAAATGATTTTACCCACAACGAATAATTCACGGAAAATCTATTTATATTTAGGAATAAAAACAAATAAATATGCAGTGGTTTATCTTAGCATTGGAACGGTACAGGGATTTCAGTGGGCGGTCCCGACGACGGGAATTTTGGAATTACATCGTATTTTACCTTTTACTCGGAATTGGTGCTACCTTCCTCGATAATCTTTTTGGATTCTCCGATCTGGGGAATAACGTAGGTCCTATCTACAGCCTTTTTTTTATAATTATGCTCGTTCCGTCCCTCGCCGTATCGGTTCGTCGTTTGCACGATATCAACAAAAGCGGATGGGTTCTTCTGGTAGGTCTTATCCCGATCATCGGATTCATCTGGCTATTGATTTATTACCTCAGGGAGGGCACTTACGGTCCCAATCAGTATGGGGAAGATCCCAAGAAAGAATTGGCCTGATTATGATTTTTCAGGATACTACCACAAATTTGTAGCTGTTCGAAGCGCTTTGATTTCCATTGGTTATCTTCATTATATATACCCCGGGTGGAAAAGCGGACACATCCAGTTCAGTCTCAGGTGAGCGATCCAGTTCTCCACTTTTGACGATTTGACCCATCATATTGATAATCCGGTATCTGGGTTTTCCTATTCCTACGTCGTATCCTGATATTCTCAGTTTCGACCGGACAGGGTTGGGATAAACACGTAATACAATCTCCCCGGGCTTCGGTTGCTCATGAGTAATCACCGCTAAGGGACACTTGTAATTCATCAAAAATTTATCATTGCCAAATTCGACGCTTTGGTCTGTCACTTTGCATACGAGTCCGGCATCCAATTTGTCACAGTCAAAATTTTCCTCGGCATAATAATAGTATAAATCTGATATGGAGCCGACTCCTTCAATCCACGTGAATGGTTTATTGTTCCCCAGATTGAGGAAATGAAATACTCTATTGTGGGTATTAAACGATTCATAACAAACGCTATACGTGTAGGTGATCCATCTCAATTTCATGGTCCTATTTTGCCCTAAGTAGAAGTAATCACCTGGCTTGAGGCTAAAATCATATAGGACAATTTCGGGACCTCCGAAATAACTTAGCGAATAAACTTTACGCTGAGCTGTGTCTTCGCGGAGGTAGTCTACGGATTCCGTGGCGGTGGTTCCTTTGTCAAAGCTATGTCGATCACTGAGGATGCGAACGTAAGTTTGTCCATTGATCGTGGTATCCCCATTCGAATATCTGGTCACGGTAAATTTACCGCCGTGCGTTTTCCCATAGTCACCACACGAGTACCAGGCGCTGAACTCCTTTCCCAGCATGGGGGCGTAAGGTTTCTCCTGGGCAGTAAGTGGCAGCGCGAAAAGGATGACCAGTCCACCAAACCCTACATTCCTCCACGCATTTCTGCATCTATTTTGACAGCACATCTTCATCCAAATCCTTACATAAACCCCACTATGCGCTGTAAGGATACTCCGACCTGGCAGAAAAATATTCTGAAATACCTTAAAAAAACTTAATGTAAGATGCACGAGTCCGAAAAGAAGTAGCGATTTTTTCATATCCATTCATTTTGTAATATCATTATATACCGGACCGAAATTGTAAATCCTTGTATGATTGCGGCATGGGCCTGCGAAGAATTTGAAAATGGAAAAAGGTATATCTCATGGGTACCAGTATTGCGGAGTTCACCCGGAGTTGGCCAGTTATGATTCCTGGATTGATTGATCCGGTGTGCCGAAAACTCAAACCACGGAATTCAGCCCACCGGAATCATTCAATTTGTTGGTTGTCAAAAGGTGCTATGGCATCAGTCTTAATTTGTTTTTATATATATTATCTGCTATCTGCCGGCCCATCATTTCACCGGCTTCCACGCTTGTTCTGAATTGATAGCCGACATATATTCTGGAATCTGAAATATCCTGTGCGTATTGCGAAAAGGAATTGTAAGTTCTGGTCACATTTGGGAGGGTCAGGCTCTGGGTATAGAAAACGATTTCATCGGTTCTAAAGAATAATTTGAACAGCTCAGCCGCAGCTCCGCCGTTGGCGGCATGAGAAGAAGGAAACGCGGGGACCGGAGGCGTAGGTCTCATTCCTGGTAAAGCGGGTATCGTCCAGTTTTTATCTCCCACCGTCAGGTCGTTTCCGTCAGTATCTCCCATATTGATACCGGTAATCGGTCGCCAGAGATTATACGTAAACTTAGCTTCAAATGCGCTAATGTGCGCATCCGCCTGCACCATATGGCTCAATGCCAGAAGTCTGCCGGTCTCAAAGCCATTCAGCTTTTCGTTGACCGCTAGTGTTCTCGCGATCCGATTGATAGCGCCTGGTGAATTTTCGATGAAAAAAACGCCCATTTCGGTTTGTTCCTTAGTTCGATCGGGGCAATCATGACACCCCAACCGGTAGACTTCCTTATAATCATTAGCATAGAAAGGAGCCAGGATTCCCTCTTCTGGAAATTCGGGTCGAAATTTATCCGCAGATTCCAAACCAAACGGGACGTTCTTGCCCCATTCGGGAGCGTAGGCCGCATTTTCGGGCCAGACGGGGGGATTTGGTCTGGAAAAAGGCAACGTCGACCTGTACTCCCCGGGTGAATCTCCCTGATCATAGGCATAAAATCCGGCATGGATATCATTCTTACGCAGGGTTAAAATAGCGGATGCCGCTTCCCGACCGATCTCAAATCCACTTTTCGCCAATTCGGTTACCCCGGTCGATCCGTCATACCCCATTTCTGAATGGTAGAGATCCAGGAGGCTGTCCGCCTGCGTTTTCCACTGCGGCGCCACTTCTATCAAGGCATCATGGGCAGCCCTGGCTACCGCAGCATCAGCTATCTCTGCAAATTGATCATTACTCCAAATGGTTTTGGATCTGGCACTATTGCTGAGTGCATACGTTTCGTATTTAGGGAAAACATTATTCAATGCATCGTGCATTGCCAAAGTGACGATCGCGTAGGCCCTGGACTCCGGAGCGGTCGGTATCTTATTGTCAATTGCGATGCTGATCGCATTGTCCCATCTCATGATCATTGTATTGTCGTAGGAGGAAGTCATTTCGTCGTGGGAAGATCCCGGATCATCCATTCCCTGATCTTCTTTTTCACAGGCCGTCAGGATGGACAACAAAATAAAGGTGGCTCCAAGCAGTATTCTATAATTTTTCATGGTTGTCATTTTATAATGTCCATGATAAATATATGGCAAACACCCTATGGAAAAAGATCCGAGAAGATATACGACCGGAATATAGGTTAGAATGACGAATTCTGGTCGACAAACGGAATAATCATTGGTGAAGTTGATCCATCATTTATGGATCACTGACCTGAGCGCACAAGCGGGTAAAATGAGATGTGAACTAATAAAACGGGAAGAGGAATAAACTTTCAGATATTCAGCCGATCCTCATTTGGGCCAGGAGATGTACCATGCCGAGTTGTTCTTCGATCGTAAGATTGGTATTGTCGATCAATACGGCATCACTGGCCTGTACAAGAGGGCTGTCAAGCCGCGTGGAATCGATGTGATCCCGTTGCAACAAATTCTTTTTGACATCCTCGTATTCTGCCTCCTGTCCTGTGACCTTGACATCGTTCATGCGACGACCGATGCGGGTTTCGAGATCGGCGGTGAGAAATATTTTGAGTATCGCCTCCGGAAACACTACCGTGCCAATGTCCCTGCCATCCATGACCACGTTGTACTCCTGGCCATAGGATTGCTGGAGAGCTACCAGTCGTTTTCTCACGTTGGACATGGCCGCTACCTGGCTGACGTGATCATTGACGGGCCCGGTACGGAGTCCAGAAGAGACATCTCTGCCGTTGAGCAATAGTTTATCAGCCTTTCCGGGTTGGTATTCAAATCTGATATCCATATCCGTAAGAACTGAATCATGGGGCTGTGCACCAAAAGAAATATTATTTTCCAGGAAAAACAAGGTAGCTCCACGGTACATAGCCCCGGAATCGATGTACAGAAAGCCCAGTTTATCAGCGAGCCCCCGTGCCAACGTACTTTTCCCGCAGGCAGCATATCCGTCGACACTTATCTGATATGTGGGCATTGATCTAATTTGATAGAATCAGGACATCCAAAGCGTGGGAGGAATCAATGTCTAATATTCATCCTCGTTGAATAAAAAATCGTCTTTTCGGGGGTAATCCGGCCAAACATCTTCGATCGATTCATAAATTTCACCTTCGTCCTCCATATCCTGTAAGTTTTCAATAACTTCCAGAGGGGAGCCGGAACGAACGGCGTAATCGATCAGCTCATCCCTTGTGGCCGGCCATGGGGCGTCTTCCAGATGATATGCTAACTCTAATGTCCAATACATATATAAACCTTATTTTTTGCTTTACTAATTTTACCGGGTACGAATGATTTTGACTGTTATCCATTTGATCGGTCAGACCTGCAGGCAGCCCAATTTGGCCCGGATGTAATCGCTCTCATTAGTATATCAAAAATAAATCCAAATAGTTCCAACTTTGATAAAAAATCATAAAATAAGCATGGCATCGCCATAACTAAAGAACCTGTACTTCTCTTTTACGGCTTCTTCATAAGCTTCTCTGATCAGGTCATACCCCCCAAAAGCTGATACCATAATCAGCAGACTGGTCTTGGGCAGATGAAAATTGGTGATCATCGAATTGGCTATGTTGAAATCATAAGGTGGATATATAAATAAATTGGTCCATCCCTCCGCTTCCTTCAAATAATAGTCAGCCGATACGGCTGATTCGATCGTCCGCATGGAGGTAGTGCCTACCGCACATATTTTCTTTTTATTCTTTTTTGCTGTGTTGACAATTTTGGACGCTTCTTCGGAAACAGAGAAATACTCCGCGTCCATTTTGTGCTTGGAAAGGTCTTCCACTTCAATGTTGCGGAAGGTTCCCAGGCCCACGTGAAGAGTCACTTCAGCCACCTGAATGCCTTTGATATTGATTTGCTTCATCAGTCTTTCGCTGAAGTGCAAACCTGCCGTCGGAGCAGCTACTGCTCCCACTTTTTTGGCATAGACGGTCTGATAGCGTTCGTCATCCAACGCCTCTGCTTTCCGGTTCATGTATTTGGGCAGGGGTGTATTTCCCAGTTTGTAGAGAATTTCCTTAAACTTCTCATTGGAATCCTCAAAATAAAACCGGATGGTCCTTCCCCGGCTGGTCGTATTGTCAATGACCTCGGCCACGAGTTTTTCCTCTCCTTCCGGATTGCTGAAATACAATTTATTGCCCACCCTGATCTTGCGGGCTGGGTCCACCAATACATCCCACAATTTGGCGTCTTCATTGAGTTCTCTCAACAGAAAAACCTCAATATTCGCGCCGGTTTTTTCCTTGCAGCCATATAGCCGGGCTGGAAAAACCTTGGTGTTGTTCATGATAAAACAGTCGTTCTCGGTAAAATAATTGAGAACGTCCTTAAATTCCTTGTGTTCGATCTTACCGGTTTCGCGGTGCACTACCATCAATCGCGACTCGTCCCGTTCATCTGCCGGGTATTTGGCAATCAGTTTTTTGGGTAAATCGTAATTGAATTGTGAGAGTTTTGCTTTCATGAATGTTTTAATTTTCCTGATGTTGAAATAGCAAAGGTGTCATCTTCAGGAAAGAAAAGACACCTAAATAAAATAACCTCGGGATCAAACATTTTCGGTCGAAGATCCTATTTGACTTTGTCGACTATCGCTTTGAAAGTATTGGGTTCGTTCATAGCAAGATCTGCAAGCACCTTCCGGTTGAGTTCGATATCATTGTCTTTGAGTGCATGAATAAAACTGCTGTAATTCATCCCCCCTGCGCGGGTAGCTGCATTGATCCGGGCGATCCACAATTTCCGGAAATTCCGTTTTTTGTTTCTACGGTCTCTGTAAGCGTAGACCAAACCTTTCTCGACTGCATTCTTGGCCACGGTAAATACCTTGGACCTCGCACCGAAATAACCTTTCGCCTGCTTTAATATTTTCTTTCGACGCTTCCTGGAAGCTACTGCATTTTTTGAACGTGGCATATCATTAAATTTGACCTGGACGAGGGGAGTATAAATTACTGCTTAACCACTAGTCCCGGTGGTTTTATGAATTGTGTGAAATATTATCGATCAGATGTTGAGCATTTTGCGTACTCGCTTTTCATCCCCCTCTGATACCAGGGCGGATCCTCGCAGGTTACGCTTGGCTTTTGTCGTTTTCTTCCTCATCAGGTGGGAAGTACGAGCCTGAAATCGCTTCAATTTTCCGGAGCCGGTAACACGGAAACGTTTTTTGGCACTGGAATGAGTTTTTACCTTAGGCATGGCTTTTAAATTTCATGTTTTATAAAACGGTGGGCGAAATTACGAATAAACCAGGACTTAAAGAAATTTACGGGCTAATTTTTCTTCTTGGGTGAAACTATGACGGTCATACGCTTCCCTTCGAGCTTGGGAAGGCTTTCTGCCGAACCGTAATCTTCGAGTTCTTTCAGGAACCGGAGCAGTAAAAGTTCTCCTCGTTCCTTGAACACGATCGTCCGCCCCCGAAAATGGACGTATGCTTTCACCTTGGCTCCATCTTCCAGAAACGATTTAGCGTGCTTGAGTTTGAAATCAAAATCATGGTCATCCGTGTTGGGGCCAAACCGGATTTCTTTAATGACTGTTTTGGAGGCCTTGTTCTTGATCTCCTTCTCCTTCTTTTTCTTGTTGTAGAGAAATTTGTTGTAGTCGATGATCTTGACCACGGGTGGTTTGGCATCCGGAGCTATCTCCACGAGATCGAGACCCATTTCCCGGGCCCAGTCTCTGACGATATTGGTTCGAAAAACTCCACTCTCGATATTCTGGCCAATGACTTCACTCAGTTCTTCCAGATTGTCTCCGACCAATCGTACTTCGGGTATCTTAATATGTTCGTTAATTCGGTGTTCAGCAACTGCTTTGGGGTTGTAATTTCTACTTCTTGAATATTTTCTGGCCAAGTTGGTTAATATTAGTTAAAAAAATAAAGTGCGAATGTATCAATTTAAGGTGAAAAAATTATGCCAAAACCCATTCTTTATTATGCAGAGAGGGTTCTGGCATATTTTACTTTACAATACTCAAGACTTCACATCGCTTTTAAGATGAACCTTGAGTTCTTCGTTTCCTTCGATCGTGGTATCGTAATCCACTACAAATACCGCTCCTTCTTCAGGCGTCTCGTTGAGAATGAACTCAGCGAGAGGATCTTCGATATACTTCTGAATAGCCCGCTGCAATGGTCGTGCCCCAAACTGAGGATCATATCCTTTGTTGGCGACAAACTCTTTTGCATCCGCGGTCAATTCAATCGTGAATTTCATTTGTTCCAGTCTCTTATACAGATCATTGAGCGTGATATCGATGATCTGGAAAATATGTTCTTTATCCAGCGTGTTGAATATGACGATATCATCGATCCGGTTGAGAAATTCAGGTGAGAAGGTCCGCTTGAGCGCATTCTGTATCACGCTGTTGTTGTGATTCTGAGAATCCTCCTGGCGAGATTTGGTCACAAAACCAACCCCCATTCCAAAGTCTTTCAACTCCCGGACTCCAATGTTGGAAGTCATAATGATCAGGGTGTTTTTGAAGTCCACCTTACGTCCGAGCCCGTCGGTCAACTGACCGTCATCCAGCACCTGCAGCAGGATGTTGTACACATCCGGGTGAGCTTTTTCGATCTCATCCAACAGGATGACAGAATACGGCTTCCGTCTGACCTTCTCGGTCAACTGTCCCCCTTCTTCGTATCCGACGTAGCCCGGAGGCGCTCCGATCAAACGGCTGATACTAAATTTCTCCATGTACTCGCTCATATCGATCCGAACCAGCGCATCGTCGCTGTCAAACAGGTATCTGGCCAGCGCTTTGGCGAGTTCTGTCTTACCCACCCCGGTAGGTCCCAGAAAAATAAAGGTTCCTATGGGCTTGGAAGGATCTTTCAACCCGACCCGGTTTCGCTGGATAGCTTTGGTGACTTTGGAGATAGCCTCGTCCTGACCGATGATCATTTTCTGGATATCTTTATTCATCCCCACCAGTTTCTTGCTTTCGCTCTGAGCCACTTTCTGAAGTGGGATACTGGTCATCATCGAAACCACCTCTGCGATAGCAGCCTCATCTACTGGATATTTTTTGGTCTTTGATTCTTCTTCCCAATTGATGCGGGCGTCTTCCAATTGCTTGATCATCTTGGATTCCTGATCGCGCAATTCAGCGGCGTTCTCGTATTGCTGGTTTTTCACAGCCTGATTTTTCATCTCTTTGATCTCCTCGATCTGCTGTTCCATTTCTTCTATATGCTTGGGAACGTAGATGTTTTTGAGGTGAACCCTCGCCCCTACTTCATCCATCACATCGATGGCCTTATCTGGCAAAAACCGGTCAGTAATATACCGCTCGCTCAGATGCACACACGCTTTGATAGCTTCCTCGTCGTATTCCACGTTGTGAAAATCCTCGTATTTGGGTGCGATATTCTTGAGTATGTTGATCGTTTCCTCAGCCGTAGGCGGATTGACGAGAACTTTTTGAAACCGTCGGTCCAGAGCCCCATCTTTTTCGATGTACTGACGATATTCATCCAGCGTTGAAGCGCCGATGCACTGCAGTTCACCCCGGGCAAGGGCGGGTTTGAATATGTTGGAGGCATCCAGGGATCCGGTGGCTCCACCGGCCCCCACGATGGTATGGATCTCATCGATGAACAAAATAACGTCGGAGTTTTTCTCCAACTCGTTCATGATGGCTTTCATCCTTTCCTCAAACTGGCCTCTGTATTTGGTCCCTGCCACCAGAGCTGCCAGATCGAGCATCACGATTCTTTTGTCAAATAAAGTTCTGGAAACTTTTTTGGCCTGAATCCTCAGTGCCAGTCCCTCCACGATCGCGGTTTTACCCACTCCGGGTTCCCCGATCAGGATGGGATTGTTTTTCTTACGGCGGCTCAGAATTTGTGAAACACGCTCGATTTCTTTTTCCCGGCCAATAATAGGATCGAGTTTATCCTCCTCTGCCAACCGGGTAATGTCGCGACCAAAATTGTCCAAAACCGGAGTCGTTGATTTTTTGGCTCCTCTTTTTTGAAAACCTCTGGTGGCGCTGCCTTCGTCTTCGTATGAAGGAGAATCTTCTGAAGCGGATTGTGAATAGACGTCTATATCCACCTGATCTTCGTTGATCAGATAATACAGTTCATTTTTGTATGTTTCATAATCCACGTCAAACTGTTTGAGGATCTTGGAGGCTTTATTTTCCTGGTGCTTGAGAATCGATAAAACGATGAGCTCGGGTGATATTTCCTGGTTTTTGAACACTTTGGCTTCCAGAACTGAAAACTTCAGTATCTTTTCAGCGTGTTTGTCAAACGGAATATCCCGATCAGGTGTGGTCACAGGACGCACCTGGTTGCTGCTGTATTTTTCCAGATAATCTGACAATTCATCCAGGTCAACATCCAAAGATTCAAAAACCTTGGCAGCAAGGCTTTCCTCCTCCTGAATAATTCCGAGGAGGATATGCTCAGGTCCTGCAAATCCCTGACCCATTCTTTTGGCCTCGAGCTTGCTGTGACTGAGTATCTTCTTTACTTCTGGTGAGAACTTTTTCATATGATTATGAGATATAACTTTATTCTAAGAAACAATAAAAATCCTGAATGCTTCAGAAACCCAGGTAAATTAACATTATTTTTGGGAATACCGAAATTTTTGAATCGAAGCCAGGTTGAAATCAAGAACCTGATTAAAAAATATTCGACATATCTTCACCGAAGTTTCTGGCAATTCACTATACTTATCATCAAATTTGGTACCAATATGAAATACAGTGTTAACAAAGACGATATATATACGGTTCTCAAACTGGAAGAGAATCAGATCAACTCCCTGAATGCACCGCATCTTAAGTCGGAACTGGTGTTCTTTCACAATGAAGGAGTGGAACATATGATCCTCGATATTGAAAATATTGAATATGTCGATTCGTCAGGTCTTAGCGCCATTTTGACAGGACACAGGCTCTGGCGTGACAGCGGATTGTTTATTCTGGCGCATGCAAAACACCCCGCGGTGCAAAGATTGATCGAGATTTCGAAGCTCGATAAGATCCTTGTGATCATTCCTACATTGGATGAAGCGATCGATTATGTGATGATGGAACAACTCGAAAAAGATTTTGCAAGCGAAGAAGAATGAGTTGGGAGGTCCACGTATTGGGTGCAAACTCCGCTGTACCTACCATCCACCGGTACCCTTCCGGACAGGTACTCAATGTGGGCATTGAAAGCATTCTGATTGACTGTGGAGAGGGATCCCAATTGAGAATGCTGGAATACGGGATCAAGAATTCGAGGATCAATACCATCCTGATTTCACATTTGCACGGTGATCATATATACGGCTTGCCCGGGCTGTTGACCTCGTACAACCTTTTTAACCGGAAAAACCCACTTTGGATATTCGGGCCTGAGGGCGTAAGATCGTACGTGACGCATATGATGGGATGTACCAATCATGATTTTTCGTATCCCCTTCACATCCAGGAACTGACGCATTCCGGAAAACGGATGATCTACGAGAAAAACAACTGGCAGGTCCACGCTTTTCCGTTGAATCACCGGATACCCACCTACGGCTACAAAATATCAGAGCTCATCACCAGGACATATCTTTCCCGGGAAAAAATCGTAAGCCTGGGTCTGTCCGAGATCCAGGTTCAAAAAATTCTGGCCGGAGAATCGGTCATTCATCAGGGTGTTCCTTACGGTCTGTCCGATCTGGAAAGATTTCCGGTTCCCCTCTCCTACGCCTATATATCTGATACGGCTTATTTTCCGGAATGCGCGGAGTTGACGGGCCCCACGCGGTTGATTTATCACGAATCGACATTTCTGGAGTCCGAGCTGGCACAGGCTACAGAAAGATTTCACTCTACCGCAAAACAAGCTGCCCTTACGGCTCTTCACGCACCGGCTGATCATTTGTTGCTGGGACATTACAGCAGCCGGTATACAGACATCGCATCATTCAGATCAGAAGCAGAGACTGTATTCAGTCCGGTCTCCCTCGCCAGGAGTGGAAAAAGATTTATCATACCCCAGGAAGGAGATGTTTTGGAAGAATTTAATCCTCTTTTTGAAAAAAACTAACAGCTGTTTGGATTTTAGCTGGATGGTTGTATCTTTGCAATCGCTTTACGAAAAGTGGAGGATTCCGTAGCTCAGTTGGTAGAGCACTTGACTTTTAATCAAGGGGTCCTGGGTTCGAGCCCCAGCGGAATCACAAAAATTATTATTCATAATTTAAAAGAGAGAAGTAAAATATGCTCATTATTGATGTTAAAGACAACGATTCTATCGACAAAGCCCTGAAACGTTACAAACGGAAATATCAGCGCGTTGGCATCCTCAAAGAATTGCGTAACCGGAAAGAGTTCACCAAACCGTCGGTGGAAAAACGGGAGCAAAAGCTGGATGCTGTCTATAGAGAAGAATACTTGCGGAAAAATTCTTAATCTGCGAGAATCTGCATTCCCAAAAACATGAATAAAGGCCTGTGATCAGTTCTCACAGGCCTTTTTTGTATAATCCAAAGAGCTGAGGCCAGATCCGTTTTCCGGGGTCTGTCCACCTATACCTCCCTGACAATTAAAGTAAAATCGATTTTTGGGAGAAAAACCAATGATGAAAAAATCGTGCTCTTAAAATGCGTATACCGCAGCCAGGAGGATCTGACTGGCTGATTTAACAGATCCACCATCCCCATCGATAAATATTTCCGAATCAGAAAAATCCATCCTCCACTCAGGGATAAGAACGAGTGGACCGATTTTGATATTTCCACTCAGGGTAGCAGCCAACATCCTGGGGCCATCCTCCGCACCTGGACTCTCATCCTGATTGAAATACTTGAACCATTCTCCGCGCAAACCAAGATCAAAACGATCACTCAAAGCCCAGGTTTGATAAAGAGCCAATCCGGTGTAGTCCCCTACGGTTTCTCCGTTCCGATGGTGGGCAAAGTTGATCCCCGTCATCCAGGATGGTGTAAAAGATAAGGTGGAGACGAAGTCAAACGTTGTCCCGGCCAGGTCACTTTGCAAAAAGTTGAAGTACATATCGTAGCCCTCAGCCGGGTGAATCCCCAATTGGGCTCCGAAATCCGTCATCCCGTTTCCGTCCTGATATTCGTTCCAGTCATTGAACAGACCAGCCATCAAAGTCACCTTGTCGCTAAAGGCATACGTGGCTTTCACGCCGGAGTTCTGAAATGGCCCGCCCGAAAACAAATAGGAGGTGGAATAATGAAAATTAGCAGCCGGGGAAATCACCTCATACCCGATAAAGGTTCCCATAAATCCGGCAGTTAGGGTCAGATTCTCCACCGGAGAATAATTCACAAAAAGATTTTGGATGTGGAATGAATTTCCGTCCTCGCCATTCAGCAGTGATTGCCCCTGACCCCGCGGGCCAAAAGCGACGTCGGCTACAAACCCGACCTTTTCCCAGTCCTGCGCCACGATCAGATTGGCCATGCCGATGGATACGGAATTTTGGTTGCCGGCAAAACTGGTGGGGATATTGCCCTGACCGGATTCATTGTCCAATCCGGACAGGTCGTATTTGTAATACACATCGACCGAACCCGAAATACTTAAGACACTCAGGCTGTCCTGCCCCATCGCCATCACTACACCCATCAAGCCATAAATTACGGTTAGTAAAATTTTAGTCATTTTTTCAACATTTAATTAGGTTAAATAAATATGGCCGGTCCATTATGGATACCGGTAGTTTCCGAAAGAATTATTTTATAAAAACTCAAATATAAATGACGCTTAGACTGGCAGAAACTGTTATTTTTGTGGGAATGTGAACAGCACATGCCCCGCAATCCACTATATACATTGAAAATCAATGGTTTAAAAAAGTACAAATTGTCATGCCTATATCCAATTCTGAGCAGCTCTTCCGATTGATAAAGAGTCTGAATAAATCAGAGAAAAGGAGTTTCAAACTATATGCGCAAAGGTCTCACAATCAGGCCACGAGTAAATTTATCCGGCTTTTTGACATTCTGGATAACATGGAATCATACGATGAGGAGACGATCATCAAGAAATCCACCCACATCAAAAAAAATCAGCTTTCCAATCTCAAGCGGCATTTATACACCCAGATAATGAAGGCTTTGCGCAATATCCATATCGATAAGGAACTGGATATTCAAATTCGGGAACAACTCGATTTTGCCCGAATCCTATACGGGAAGGGGTTGTATATGCAAAGCCTCAAGATCCTGGACCGAGTGAAGGCTATCGCCAGGGATGCTCATCAGAACATCCTGTATTTTGAGATACTTGAGTTTGAGAAACGGATCGAAGAAAAACACATTACACGAAGTAGAAGCATCCCCGGAAAAATGGAGGATCTCATTGCCACCTCGGATGAGGCCAACAAACTGATCAACCTCGAATCTTCGCTGACCAATCTCAAACTCAAAATCCACGGACTCTACATCAAGGGAGGGCACGCCAAAAATGAGAAAGAGGCGATAAATGTGCTCAAATATTTTGATGAAAACATGCCCGAGGTGGATTACGAACATCTCGGTTTTTTTGAAAAGGTTTACTGGCATCAGAGTTTTGTCTGGTTGCATTACATCCTTCTGGATTTTGACCGGTGCCTGTTCCACGCCAGGAAGTGGTCTGACTTTTTCACAGAAAACACGATGATGGCCGGTGTCAATCCAGACCTTTATATGCGGGGTATGCATTACGTGATGACCGCTTGTTTTCATCTCAACCGGGAAGAGGAATACTGGGAGTACCTGCAGAAACTGGACCGGTTTTATGAGCAGGAGCATATCCATTTCAACCAGACTTCTGAAATCATTTACTTTTTATACAGCAACTTTGCAAAACTGGATTTTGCCAACATCAATGGCCGTTATGACAAAAACGTGGCCCTGATTCCCGGAATAGAAAATAAACTAACCCTGTATGAAGCGCACCTGGACAACCACCGGGTCATGCAATTTTATTACAAATTTGCGTGGACGTATTTTGCACGCGGGGAATATGGCGACGCCATCAACTATCTTCACAAAATATTGAATCTCAACGTAAAACATTTGCGTGAAGACCTCCAGTGCTATAGCTGGCTCCTCTTCATCCTCGCTCATTTTGAAGAAAAGAATTTCGCTCTGCTCACCCACCTGATCAAATCTGCGACGAAATTTTTCGAAAAAATGAAGGAAAAAAATAAAATCCAACAGATCCTCATCCAGTTTGTCCGGACCAGGCTTCGATCCAACCAAACGCTGTCCAGGGATACTTACCGGGAGCTGATTGACAATCTCAATCAATATTCCAAGGATTCCTACGAGGGCAAAGCCCTCTTGTATCTCGATGCCAAAATATGGGCTGAAAGCAAGTTGAAGAAAAAAACGATTGAGGAATTGAAGCTGGAGAAAGTTGGGTGATTTGGTGCTTAGAACATAGAAGGTAGGGACCAGGGATTAGGGATTAGGGATTAGTTAGCCGATAACCGTTAGTTGTTAGTTGTTAGTTGTTAGCTGTTATGACGTTAGCCGTTAGCTGTTAGCCGTTATGACATCTTTTTTTAACTCGCATATCCTGGGCCAGATCAACCATAATTTCTGTAAAAAAGA
>CALEIL010000478.1 GCA_937876435.1 uncultured Bacteroidota bacterium | reverse complement strand
CTATCGGCTATCGGCTATCGGCTGTGGGAGGGGGAGTGGGAGTGGGAGTGTGTGTGTCAGTGAAAGAGATATTTATCTTTGATTAAACGGATTCTGTATATATATTCTCCTTGTTGACCGGATCGCTTATAGATCTTATCTGTTCCAGGTGCCTGGCCACTAATTCTCTTCTTTAAATGGTATCCAGCGGACTTTTGATTTTTCGTTTCGCGGAGTCCGTCAAATGGGTGAAAATAAAAGTGGTTTTGATATCTTTATGACCGAGGAGTTCCGTGGGTAATTGGTTCTGTTTTCTCAAAGCAATATTCCAAAGGAAAGGATGTCCGTACAACAAAACACAGAATTCAAAAGTATTTGGCGAGATGAATACCACAAATGGATTTGTGAATTAGCCAATGCCAATGGAGATACAATTTTTATCGGAAAAGATGATAACAGTCGCTGAATCAATGGCGGGTAAAGTGTTTAATTGAGCATTTTACCTCGCATCAACTTTTGTGTAGTATTGACAGATTTGGATGACACAATCCGGCAAAACATTTTGAATAAAATGGACACACTAGAAACCAACATAAAAACCAACAGACTGTTGCTGCGAAAATTTGCTGACAGCGACATTGAAAATGTGTACCACGGGCTTTCTCATCCTGATATCATCCAATATTACGGGGTAAGTTTTGAGAGTTTAGAAGCTACAAAAAAACAAATGACCTGGTTTGCTGATCTTGAAAAAAATGGAACAGGGATGTGGTTTGGTGTTTGTTCGTTAGATAATAAAACTTTTTACGGGGCGGGTGGACTCAACAGCCTAAGCAAAGAACATAAAAAAGCAGAAATCGGCTTTTGGTTATTTCCCGAATTTTGGGGACAAGGAATTATGAAAGAAGCTATACCACTCATTTGCGACTTCGGCTTTGACAAATTTGACCTTCACAGAATTGAAGGATTTGTGGAATCGGAAAACACAACTTGTAAAAAAGCGCTGGCTAAACTTGACTTTCGATACGAAGGAACAATGAGAGAGTGCGAAATCAAAAACGGAAAATTTATTAGTCTGGACATTTACGCAAAAGTAAAATGAATGCTACTCATCAAAGATTTGAAATAGTAAAGTATGCTGACGAACATCGCGAACGCGTTTTAGACGTTTGGGAAAAATCTGTTTTAGCAACTCACCATTTTTTATCGGCCACAGACTTTAAGGAAATTAAAGAAATTGTTGATAACATAGATTTTACTGCATTTGATGTTTATTGTTTACTGGATAGGAATACCGTCACCGGATTTTTAGGAACAGCAAACCAAAAAGTGGAAATGTTATTTCTGTCGCCGGAATACATTGGGAAAGGACTTGGAAAAAAATTATTGAACTTTGCGATCCACGACCTAAACGCAAACAAAGTTGACGTAAACGAAGAGAACACAAAAGCTGTTGAATTTTACACAAAATTTGGCTTTAAAACTTACGAACGAACCGACAAAGACGACCAGGGAAAAAATTATCCAATATTACGTATGGAATTAAAACCGGAAAATCCGAATTATTAAAACGGATTCAGAGTCGGGTGGGTTGACGTGCAAACCTCGAGTCTTGTGCATTTATGTTTTTTTGGAGGACCCGTTATTGCAACTATGTCTTGATCCAAAGCGGGCATCATTGGCTTGATGCATCAAAAAGATAAAAAATGGAGGGATATTGGAGTGTATTGTGATGTATTTGAATTTGAAAATGGAAAAACAAAACAATTAACATCATATTTGATGCCTAATAAAAATATATAATTAGGGTTTCCACATAAAGTCAATTTTAATCAATGATAATCGGCAATTTGAACGCTTTGCCCAAAACCACAACTGACCGTGATCCTAGTGAAAGAGATCTTCAGCTTCAGGTGCTATTGTTGACCCACTCCTACCTGATTATGACGTTTTCTCCTCCCAGTAACGTACGAAAACACGCCCTGGGGATGGCCAATACTACATGGCTTCGGCTACTTCATATTCTTCCACACTTCGATGAATTGCAACCTCCCGGGCCAACATAGGCCACAAGTTGTGTTTGAACTGTTCGTTGAAAATTCCAAAATGACCGATTTCCTTACTATTGAAGTCCCCCGGATATAGATGCAGTTTTTTGATATCCGCATTCCGGTATTTATGGGTTAACCAGTCTACGGCTCTACGAGGAGCGAGTACGTCCTTGTCGATCCATATGGAGGTTACAGGAGCTTCAATATCATCGTAGTACAGGTCTGACTCCGAAATCTCGTCGAATAAAAATTCCGGTTTTCTTCCCCAGCGGCTCCATTGTATCGCCACCCCTTTTGGTAAATTTTCCATGCGACTAAGCTTTTTGGAGGGCAGGTATCCGAAGGTAGTACTCAGGGTGGGAAACAGTATATGCCAATAAAACCACATTTTCATCTTGTCCAACCCATCCCACAAGCCCCAATAACCTCCCGGGGAGGCCACCAGAACTACCTTGTGCAATGTTTTGGAGGATGGGGCGAGTCCGATCAACTGGCCACCTATGCTGTGGCCCAGCAAAGTGATTCGGGAATTTGGAAAGCTTTTCGCAGCAAAATTAATTACTGCTTCCAGGTCGTTCTTGCCCCAGTCAATGGCGCTAGTTTGGGTCTGCTTCACCGAATTTTGTAGCGAAAGGCCAATGCCTGAATAATCAAAAGTGATCACATTCACTTTTCTGCCGGATACGTACCTGGCAAACCTCCGATAAAAATGCTGCTTCACGCCGGTAGCTGATGCTATGATCAACACCTGGTTTGAATCTGCAGGGAAGACATACGCATGTACCGCGTTGCCATTTTCTGTTTGAATTGTTACTTGATTCATTTTTTAGCTGGTAGTTTTTGTTAAAAAGGTATTTATACTAACTGGTCGGTGCAAATATAAACACTTTTTTATTTTACAGACTAGACGGTATAAAAAAAAATTTATACCTTTGGTGTATGCCTAGAGATGGAAATAAGACGAGACTTAAGATTATAGACAACGCCCTTGCCCTGGTTCTGGAAAATGGCTTTGTAGGTACTTCTCTGGATGCAATACTTGAAAAAACTAAAATTACCAAAGGAGCATTCTTTTATCATTTTAAGAGCAAATCTGAGCTGGCCCAGGAAATGATCAGATACTATGCTAAAAATGAAGCGGCCGATTTGGAGCTGGCTTTAAAGCAAAGCCAAACCAAGGAAGATCCAGCAGATCAGCTCCTGGAGTTTGTTCAGTGGCACCTTGATTTCTTCCACAAACTGGATAAACCCTTCCCGGGATGCCTGTATGCTTCTTATCTCTACGAATTCAATCAGTTTGATGATAAGACCAAAGATGTGATCGAATCCTCCTTTCTCTCTTTGCGGAAGACACTTTCGGACCTGATACAAAAGACCGCTGACACCTACCAGGTTAACAACCTGGATACCGAATCCCTGGCCGATCAATTTATCGTGATTTTGCAAGGTTCATTTATCGTATCCAAATCGTTAAATGACCCCAGGATTATTACCAGTCAATTGAACCACTATCAGGACTATTTAAGACTGATTTTCGGGGTTCAATAAATGGGATACGTCAGAAAACCCACTTCATAGTTCCCGCATCTGCCCGAACCATAATGCTCCTGATGGTAAATCATACTCAAAGTACCGCAGTACTCTTCAGGCATTTGCTGATAATTTGGTATATTTAGGTTGATGAATCTGGTGTGCACCATGCAGATTAAGCAATTCAATGCGTGAAGAAGCAAGCGAAACTTCTGAAAAGAGCTATAATAGGTTGCCGTCCAGTTGCTGGCTATACGAAGAGACGAATCAGTTGGTGTCATGGGATAAACCACAGCATGGTCATTCCAGGGCATATTGGTATAAAATCCTATCGTGATGTATTACTTCATTCTAACCTGTGTACCGTTATGCCTAAGCATAACTTGAATTTTTAGCCAAAGTATTGAAGACAAAAACCCTGTCGCAGAAATGGAATGGGTTTCAGACCTGGTGGACGACACCCTTTACGTCCAGATCGTTTTGCCCAAGGAGTATCACCAAACCGACACGACATATCCGTTTATACTGCACCCCGATTCAGATGTTTCTCTGGAGCTTATCACCAGCATTAGCAATTGGCTAACGTTGACAGGAGGAAATAACCGGTAATCATCGTAGGTATTGCCTACAAAAAAGACTGGCAGCAAAAGAGAGCGCGTGACATGACGCCAGTAAGGGGAGATCCATCCTTTCATCAGGCACGTCCGCTGTCTGGACAGGCTGACAGCTTCCTCCGTGCGATACAACATGAGTTGTACCCCGCACTGGAAAAATACCGGATCGACTGGCAAAACAAACCATCACCGGTCATTCCCTTGGTGGATTATTAGCCTTTTATGCCCTAACCAGGCAACCAACCCTATTTGACAATTACCTGATGGTTGCCCCTTCGTTCAATTGGTACAACAACTATGCGCTCAAACTTCCTGACGACATGATACATTCCCATCCTACCCCAAAACGTGTATTTTCGGCAGCAGGTATGAAGGACAGACCTGACCTAATCACCGCCTGGCGAGGTATGAATGAATGGATGAGCGAGGGGTTCAGTTCCATTGACTGGATGGTCAAACCATATTCCGATCTTAATCATTTTACGGTGGTTCCTGTGGCATTTATGGATGGTTTAATCGCGTTGCATGGGAGGTAGTCATGTTTCAAACCAAGACTTTTATCCGGAGACCATTGATCAAAATCGAGTTCATGAACGATATCGATTTAAATTTAATGCCGAAGATTAGAAGATTCCACCAGAAGGATACTTCCGCGTTGATCGCACTGCTGAGATCCAACATCCCTCAGTTTTTTGCTCCATACATTTACAATCTAGATTTCTATTTATACCTATGGAATGGTTCTCATTGACAAGCTTGATAGCACTTAATGTCATGATAATTTAAGAATTTCTACATTATTTTGGACAACCGAATATTTTTTCGTACAATTAGGTGCTCTTTATTAGCTTTCATGCTGGAAGGTCAACCATCTACCCACAGTCCAACACACACCATGTTTTCTTCAATTTTATATTTAAGAATTTCAGAATCACACCCTGCTCTTCATTCAAAGAATTGGCCCATGCAGAATACGAATTATCAATCCATGAATTCATTCACACATTTATTATATAATAACAAATTGGAATAGAAATGAAAACTCAGGCTTTACCCCAGATACTAACTGAAACACTCCCCTTCATCAATATTTCCTTATATCTGAAAGGAATCAAACCGATTCAATCTTTAAAAATAAAAAATCCATCTGAATCTGATACTACACCCATCAAAGTGGTAATATCTGCAGACCATCCATATATAGAACCATTCAGCTATCATATTCCGTACATCCCATCGCAAATGGAGGTCAATATTCCATTAGAGAAATTGGTGATAAATAGGAAATATCTTGACAAATTATCTGAAACTCTGGTGTCCAGCTTGAGTATTGAAATAATAGAAAATGAGAATGTAGTCAGTAAAGAAACTCATCCTGTAAACATTCAACCTCTGGAGCATTTTGGAGGCTTTCAGATATTTCCTGAACTAATCGCTACTTACATAACTCCGAATCACCCCTATGTTTACCACATC
>CALEIL010000477.1 GCA_937876435.1 uncultured Bacteroidota bacterium | reverse complement strand
CTTACAATTCGGCGCACTAACTTCTTTAGCGGGAAAATTTAAAAAATGATGAAAAACATCCCCTTGATTCGGATATTGGGTACTCTTCAGGTGTTGATCGCGCTGATAATATTGATCAGTTGCGGGACCAGTCAAGACGAACGCAAGCCCAATATTATTTACATCCTGGCGGACGATCTGGGGTACGGGGAATTGGGGTGCTATGGACAGGAGAAAATAGAAACACCACACATTGACGCTCTGGCAGCGAATGGAATGCTGTTTACGCAATACTATTCCGGCTCTCCGGTGTGTGCGCCATCGCGTTGTATGTTATTGACCGGCCAACATTCCGGCCATGCATCCATACGGAGCAATGACGGAATGCCGGAGCGAGGCGATACCCGAGATTTTTTAAAAGTTTTTAATCACCCCGAACTGGAAGGTCAGCGTCCCATGCCTGCCGGTACGGTAACCATCGCTGAGGTTTTGCAAAAGGCGGGTTACGAGACCGGTATGGTGGGGAAGTGGGGTTTGGGTCCGCCGGATTCTGAAAGCATCCCCAATAAGATGGGATTCGATTTTTTCTTCGGATACAATTGCCAGGGGCAGGCCCACACATTTTTTCCGTTGCATCTGTGGAAAAATACCGAAAAGGTTTTGCTCCGGAATGACACCGTCCCTCCCCGGACGAAATTACCCGAGGGAGCCGATCCTTATGCCGAAGTTTCCTATTCCGATTACTGGTTAACCGATTATGCACCGGATCTTATGCAAAAAGAGGTGGTCCGGTTTATCAAAGACAATAAAGAACATCCCTTTTTTATGTACTACGCTACCCCGATTTCCCACGCTCCATTGCAAGCCCCCAAACGCTGGGTAGATTACTACGTGGAAAAATTTGGGGAAGAAGATCCTTATCTCGGGGATCAGGGGTATTTTCCGGCGCGATACCCCCATGCTGCGTATGCCGCCATGGTGTCCTACCTGGACGAACAGGTGGGAGAGATCGTAGCAACCCTCCGGGAACAGGGACTTTACGAAAACACCATTATATTGTTTTCCAGTGACAACGGTCCGACCTACAATGGGGGGACAGATTCACCATGGTTTGACAGTGGCGGACCGTTCAAGAGCGAGAGGGGATGGGCGAAGGGGTATCTGAAAGAGGGTGGTATCCGCGTGCCGATGATCGCCCAGTGGCCTGGGAGAATCGAGGCCGGGACCCGGAGTGATCATATTTCTGCTCACTACGATGTGTTTGAGACGTTGTGTGATCTGGCAGAAACGGAGTCTGGAGCAGAAACGGACGGTATTAGTTTTTTACCCACTCTGCTGGGACAAGAGAAACAAACCCACCATGAGTTTTTGTACTGGGAATTTCCTTCGTATGGGGGACAGCAAGCACTTCGAATGGGCTCCTGGAAAGCCCTGCGAGAGGATATTTTTGAGGGGAATATGGCCATTCGATTGTACGATCTGGATAAGGATATCCAGGAGTCTCGGGATGTGGCGGATCAAAATCCCGATGTAGTGAAACAGGTCGAAGCCATTTTCCGCCAGGAGCACCGACCCGCAGAAATTGAAAAATTCCGGATGGTGCAGTTGGATCATGAGACGCGGAGCGTCCAATGAGTTTGTCCGCTACGTAGGTTTGTCCGTTTCGCGCGTTTGATGATGAGTCGCTCTGCGGACCATCAGACAGAGCAAGAATGAGGAGAGAAGCGATGGATTGAAAGGGGATCGTACACTCCGAGATAAATCTCGTCCCCAACCGAAAGCGTGTCATGCATCCCACACACAAAGAAACCCACACTCGTCCACGTCTAAGCGAGTGTAGTCTGTAGTTCGAGGCTGTGCATTTCCGGATTAATTTCATTCATGATTTTTAGAAGTTCCTCCCGGAAATACTTCAACGGAATCAATGGGAGGACGGCGTCGTAGTATTTTATTCCACTCCATAAATTAGCTACCATGTTGATTATGGTCTGGATCTGGTTATTGGCTCCCGTTCGCTGGGATACCATGCCTTTCAGATAATCGATGTACAGCCCCAATTCCTTCAAAAACATATGTGGTCTTCCCGGGTGATGAATAATATTGATCCTCCCGTAGATATGATTGACCATTTCCTTAAGGGAGCAGATTTTGTCGAAATAAGCAATATTGGGTCCGGGACAGACTACCACCCCGATGCCCCCGGGGGAAGTATTGATGTCCAGATTGTCCAGGGCCGAATTCCCCAGCCCTTCGCACAGACACATTTTATCCAATACCTCCTGAATCCTTTTATCCCTCTCTTCGGGGTCGGCTATTTCTGCTTTGAGGGCCCGGATTTTGTTTTTCTGATACCGTCTGGAGGCTTCACAAATCGGCACATCGGTGAATTCCGAATTAAAAGTCAGATGCTTTTTCAGGCACGGCGCACCTGGTTTCCCTTTCTGGATTTTCTTTTGCTTTTCTTGTTCCGCCGAACTGTTGCGGATAGTGTGAAAGGGCACTCCCAATGGGGACACTCCGCTCAGATACAAATCCGCTTCCTCCGATGAACGTACTTGCTCCATGGTATGAGGGTCGATATTCACAGCCTCCGGAACCAGTAAGAATGGAGACCCCCAGCCGATCGAATCCAGGTGGTATCGATTCAATAAAAATTGATGTTCGGGCGCGGTACCCACCCCTCCCTGGGCTGTGATGGCAATTTCAGGCGGCTCCGGTATGGCGAGCTTCCCGTCAGGTAATTTGGTATGGAGGTAAATGTCCAATAGGGTTTGGTGTAATTCTTCCTTTCTTTCCAGGAACTCCTGGAGTACCGGCCCCATCAGATATCCATCGGACACAAACGCGTGACCGCCGCAATTGAGGCCGGATTCGACGCGAAATTCGGAGATCCAAAGTCCCTTCTTTGCCAAAAATTTTCCCTGAATGAGGGCTGAACGATAATCGCTGACCTTTAATACGATGTTTTTCCGGACCACCCCCCTGGAGTCAGGAAAAAAATCATCGAAGGAGGTCATATAGCCGTATAACCTGGGGTTGAAGCCGGCTGACAGAATCACGGAGGATTGGAGTGTACTGTTCGCAAATCCTCTCAGAGCCGCGTGGGCATCGTTGTAGATGTGTGGCAAAGGTTCTTTGTTTTTGGAGAAATTTTGCGTGTCGACTTTGGTCATAATGTTGACGTCGATCGATCCGGGGGTGATCGATCTTCTCAGTTGATCCTGGGCCAGTTTTTGGGGTGCATCCTTCAGAGTCAGCATCCTGGAATATTCCTGTTTGAGCGGAGATCTGTCCGGCAACATTTCAAAATATTTTGTCAATTCACTGTCCGGTGAATAAGGAGTACTCTTCAGTTTTTTGAAATTGAGTTGTACGATCCTGTCTACAAGATTGAGGTAAGCGGTTATTCTTTTGGCTCTTGAATCATCATCATCCAGGTCGATCGGATGATACGGTATTTCATAGAGGTCGCTGTAATATTGTCGCATTTGCTCGGTAAGACGGTGATCTATAATGGAGATGGCCGAAGAAATTCCATAGTGAGCCACGCGGATAGGCGTGTCAATGGTGTATCCGGTACCCATGACCGGGATGTGAAAAGTATGCGCTGATGTTGATGGCATGCTGATATGTGGTTTAATTATTGAAAAAGATTATTTGTAAATGTTTTTGATCTATTGTTTTACGAATTTTGTACTGATCGAATTCCCCTTTGCTTGCAATACGGCTACATACAGTCCATCAGGTAATCCCTGGGGCAATGTGAGGGATAAAATGTTATTTCCCTGGTACAAATCCAATGTGTTTTGCATAATGATTTTGCCGTTGGAATCCCTGATGTGTAAAGTGGCTTCCCGCCGGCGACTCACCTCTATTCTCACAGCCATTCTCAGATCCACGGGATTTGGATAAATCTGCATTGAAAAATCCCGGGAGAAGTTTTCATTTGACGCGGGCGTCAGCAATGATCCCGCCACAAAGATCTGGTCACGAATGATGGCTATCGGTGTATTGCGACGAATGATTTGGGATAGTCTGGTATCGCGAATCCAGTCTTTTTCTTCGGCGGATAGTACTGGATCGTTCTCGTAGTAGTAACGGTCTCCATCGCGCAGAGAGACGAACTGTTTTTGGATGATGGTAAGCGCTGTAGGTCCGAATAGAGTCCCAGTTGCATGATCTTCTGCGAGAAGTCCGGCCCAGGGGTCGATGTTGTTGACGTCTTTATACAATTCAGCCAAAGTATTACTCATCAAGGGGTCGCGCGTAATCTCCGTAAAATCTTCCACAGGTGTCATCCCATAATCAGTCCGAATGATATTGTAATGGGGCAGACCCCGATCGCGGCCCCGGTTAATATTTATGGAGACGAGATCCATGCCACCCGATCCTGGTTTTCCAAACAAGAAGTTTCGAAGATCGTCGATAATCTTGCAGTCGAAATCCTGTTCGACGACAGTAGACATTCCTACCAGGTAGGGTTCGATGCCGTGAACTTCCCGGACGGCTTCGGGATTGAAAAAGGCATCCCGGAGTAGAATATCCCCCTGGGGCATATCATTCCCCTGGTTGTCCATACGAACCAGCAAGCTGTTGATGGTCGTGTGCCCGTAGCGGTAGGCCGCCGTGTTGAATACGTTCATGATGCCGGCGTTGATGGTGTCGTGATACCCCTGGTATGCTGGAGGGTGGACGCCCAGGGTGGGCAACCATTCCTCGTACACGATGGCCTGGATCATACCACCGACGAGTTTCCGGGTGTGTTGGTACAGCCTTTCATCGGACCAGGCCGGATAGACTTGGGTGAGCGAATCGCAGATGCGGTTGTGTTCCCTCATAAAAAGAGTATGTATGGCGGTGAGAAAGGGATTTTCATTCGCGCGCACATCTCCGGCTACGAACCATTTCTGAACGTGCGGTAACGGCATATCCATCCATGGGATTTCGGGATTGACTTGAGATTCGTATTCTCCATCGCTCGTATTAAATGGTAGAAGATTTCCATGCGAGGTTTTTAATTTCCCTGATACGAAAGTTCGAAGCCACTGCGCACGGCCTGGATCCGACCCATAAACGGCTGAACCATCGATATAAGCGGTGATGTGGTTGGGGTATTTTCGCGGATTGTTTGGGTCCGTCCCGGTAGCCAGGTCATAATCCGACCGGTTCATCGGGATGCGGGCAGTTCCCGATCCCCGGGGATCAAAGTACGGGTCGGAAGTAGGAACCGAAATATCCAGTACTTCGGTCGGATGATTGGGTGAAAAAGTGATGTCGTGGTCGATAAACTGTCCCCAAACCCAGGTAAAGGCACTGAGTCCCAGCGCATCATTCGCGAGCGTATTTTGACTGAAAAGGATGTTGCTGATGACCCGCGGATTGGGTCGTCCGGAACCGGCGGGGGAGGAAATCCCATCTGCGAAACCATTGGATTGAGTGAGGACATGAGTCCCTACGGCACCCCATTCGGGATGCGCCGCATTGTTTCCCCACCCATCTATGGTTCTGTGTGGCTGTGCATGTACCCACCCAGAGAGTCCTCCGGTCAGGGCAAGAAGAATAGTGACAAGTTGAAAGTGTTTCATGGTGATAGGTTTTAATTTGCATAAACGGGCATTGAGAAAATTACAAGAATTAAGAGTCTTATGTATTAAAATGGGTTAAAAAATTTATTCCCTGATTCGCATTTTCCCAATATTGACCCTGGTTCCCAGGTCAGCCAAAGTGGTATTGGAAAATTCTCTTTTCATTTTTTCTTTGTGGACCTTCCAGAAATCGTGGATAGGACAGGGTTCTGCTTCCCCGCATCCGGGGAGGCCCAGCAAACAGGTGTCAAAAAAATCTTTCCCCTCCAGGATCTCTATCACTTCGATCAAAAATATCTCCTCCGGCGGCCGGTTCAATGCGACCCCACCGCTGGGACCCCGGTAAGACGTAATCAGACCGTGCCGGGAAAGCAATTGAAAAGTTTTAGTCAGGAAATGAAATGAAATGTCCAGCTCCTCGGAGATTTGTCCGATGCTGGTATACCCATCCCTTTTCTGAGAAACGATATAGGTCAACGCTCTGATTCCATAATTACTGGCCTGAGATAAGATTTTCATGTATCCAACTTCTATTTAAGACAAAATGGGATTAAATGTAAAACTAATTTACTAAATTTGCAAAGCAAACCCCGGGTTTTTTAAAATAAAGGAGTGTTTCATGGACCATACCCCGATAATGACCTGAAAAAATCAATATGATATCTGCCTCTCTTATTCAAAAGTACAACGTGCCCGGTCCCCGATATACGAGCTTTCCGGCCGTCCCTTTTTGGTCGGACGACACGTTCGGACTTCAACGATGGCGGGATGAATTTGTACAAACGACCACCTCCGATCCTCATCTGTCGATGTATATCCACCTTCCATTTTGTGAAAAGCTTTGCACGTTTTGCGGGTGTCACAAACGGATTACCACCAGGCATGAGGTAGAGGATCCGTACATACAGTACGTACACCGGGAATGGGCTATGTATACCGATATGCTGGACCAGGACATTTATCTGAGCGATATGCACCTCGGAGGAGGCACGCCTACTTTTTTTTCGCCCCGCAATCTATCCAGGTTATTGGATGGTTTGTTTGAACACGGTCGGGTCAGGCGACCGGATTCGGTGCAGTACAGTTTTGAAGGCCATCCCAATAACACCAGACCGGACCATTTGCAATTATTATTTGAGAAAGGGTTTAGAAGAGTCAGCTTTGGCGTGCAGGACTATAACCTGAAAATTCAAAACGCGATCAACCGGGTGCAACCGTACGAAAATGTGAAAATGGTGACGGAAACTGCCCGCTCGATTGGGTACAGGTCGGTAGGCCATGATCTTATTTTTGGCCTTCCGTTCCAGACCCTGGAAGATATCCGGGTGTCGATGGATAAAACCGCCACGTTGATGCCCGACAGAATCTCCTTTTACAGCTACGCCCACGTTCCCTGGGTAAAAGGAACCGGACAAAGGGGATTTCGTGACGAAGACGTGCCGAAGAATGAAGCCAAACGAGAACTATACGAATACGGCAAACAGCGACTTCTTGACATGGGATACCATGAAATTGGGTTCGATCATTTTGCATTGCCCGACGATGACCTGTATCGGGCGGCCATGTCGGGGAAACTTCATAGAAATTTTATGGGGTATACGGAAATTGATTCCACTTCGATGATCGGATTGGGGATATCGGCCATCAGTGACCTATGGTCGGCGTATGGTCAGAATGAGAAAAAGCTCGAAGATTATTACCGCCGGATCGATCAGAATGAATGGCCTTTGTACCGCGGTCACTTTCTCACCGATGAGGAACGGGTAGTTCGCCGGCACATCCTCAATCTGACTTGTAGATTGAGAACTTCCTGGAAGACGGACAATATGCTACCCCCCGATCTTTCGATGATCCTGAAGGATTTGCAGGAAATGGAGCAAGATGGGCTGGTGGAGATCAGTCATGATGGGATCATCATCACCGAAAAAGGCAGGCCCTTTATCCGAAACGTGTGCATGGCGTTTGACTTTCATCTGAGGAACCGGGAACCGGGGAAAAAGATTTTTTCAATGACCGTATGATCATCCTATCTATCTGAATATGGTCAGGATTCAACCGATGGTCAGGTCGTACACGCGCCTTATCACACCGTAAACCAGGGTGTTTCGGGTGGATTTCTGTGCTATGATTACGAGAGATGGATTCAAATAGTATTTCAGTTAATGGCCAGATCTTTCCTCATGTCCATTGAAGTTAATCAGAAAAAATAGCAAAATCATCCGGCCAGACATTTTACTTCTCCATCCTGCTATTGAGTTCCCCTCTGACCCGGATCATATCATCTAAGATCGACTGATAATCGCTGGCCATAAAACCCGCCCGATCGGGATGCGACAAGTCAACATCTATAATGGGTACCGCCCTTGGCTAGTGCACGAAAATCTAAATACATATCATGTTTTTCTTCATCTTTTTTGACA
>CALEIL010000476.1 GCA_937876435.1 uncultured Bacteroidota bacterium | reverse complement strand
ACTGACTGCCATTCAGCCATATACAAGTCATCTATAAAGAACTCCACATCTGGAATTTCTCCTGGGAAAGGTCGGAATCGGGGCAAAAACAACCGGCTGGTCCGGTCGACGTTCTGCGATTCACGATCCTTTACTTTTTGTCTACCTCGGGTCTTGCATCCCTTGTCAATAATTCCCAGGCGGTACCAAAAATCAAATGTCCTATGGTCAGCATTTTGGAAAATTCGATCTTATCGATGGTGTCTGTCGGTTTGTGATAATCCTCGTGAACCCCGGTAAAATAGAATATGACGGGAATGTCGTTTTTGGCAAAATTGTAGTGGTCTGACCGGTAATAAAACCGGTTGGGGTCCGCCTCATCGTTGTACGTATAATCCAGCTCGAGATTGGTCAGGGATTGATTGATTCCTTCGTTGATATGGTGGAGATCAGAACTCAACTTGTCCGAACCAATGATATACACGTAATATGGATTGTCCGAGTGGGCTGCATCACGACGCCCGATCATATCGACGTTGAGATTGGTAATAGTCGAAGACAAGGGATACAGGGGATTGTCAGCATAATAAGCCGAACCCAACAATCCCTTTTCTTCGCCATTGGCGAAGAGAATCAACAGAGAGCGACGCGGAAAGTCCTTCTCCTCCGCGGCCAATTCGCTAAAAACCCGGGCAATCTCCAGTATGGTCGATGTGCCGGAACCATCATCATCGGCCCCGTTGTATATATCGTCTCCCTTCTTACCTACGTGATCCAGGTGAGCCGATAACACCAATACCTCGTGTTGCAGCTTAGGATCTTTGCCCGGTAGATAACCGACCACATTGGGTACGTAGACGTATTCCGTGATTTTGTGCAGAACGATGTCCGTCGGTGCATCGATGACCACGGGGCTCATTTGCTTCCCTGGTGCCGAATACATTTCCGCGTCATACGCCTCGATTTTATCCATCTGAGACTCCATGATCTGATCGGCCATACGCGGAGAAATATACACCACGTTCGTTCGCTTGGATTGACTGACCTTAGTACTGACTGACGGCGTGGCCAGAATCTGTCTGTACCGCCCCAACCTCGAATTGTATTGATTGGAAATGACGAAAATCAACCGGACTCCCGCATTGCGGGCGGCCTGAAGTTTGTGACCTTCCAGTTCGGAGGGGGAGGTTGTTCCTCCCAGTTGTGAGGGTTGCCCCTCCCGGATAATCACCACGCGGTTGGCCAGATCCACTTCCTGAAAATCATTGTAATCTTCGCTGGTCTGTCCATAGCCCAGGTACAATATTTCCTCCGTATGAAAAGACGGTAAATTTGGATTTTGACTCGGAAGAGCATAAAAATCGGTCAGATGATCGTATTCGTTTTTATCTATCGTGATAGTGGTATTTTCCCAGCGCTGGTTGTACAAAGGGAAATACTGAAAATATCCGGTAGTACGGACCGGCGTTTCATATCCAAAACTTGCCAACTTGTCGGCCAGGTACTCGGCGGCTTTAATGTTTCCCGGATGTCCCGCTTCTCGGCCTTCCATATCATCGGCCGAGAGTACCTCCAGGTATTCCCTGATATTATCCTGTGATATCCGTTCCGCCAGGGTACTGAGTTTCATGACATCGGAGTGCACAGCCTGCCCCACCGATGAGACAGTTCCCACGAAAAAAGCCGAACAAATTAAAATCCACAACCGGGTCATCATCATCATATTTTAGTTTACAAATTGAACTGAGACAGATCCGCAAACGAACCTAACTTAGCGTGCAGTTTTTCCACCAGTTCTCCGTCCCGGGTTTGAACCACCAGGTTGGCCAGGCCAGGAAGTCGGGCAGTCCAGCTTTCCTTCTCAGATGCAAATCCTGCGTTCAAAGCGGATTGACTGATGGATCTGTAGAAGACCAGTTGTTCCTCAAATCGATCGATCATCGCATCGAGCAGCGGAACCATTTTCTCAGGCTGACCCAGGAGATTATAGTATTGAACAAATACCAGCGTCTCTGTATCGTAGGGGAAATTGAAATCAGGAAAGACCTCAAAATATTTGTCGATGAGATCGATTCCCATCTGTTGATACCTTGCTTTTTCTTCTTCTCCCGTTGCCCGGTTCATCTGATCCATCGCTTCCCGGCCGGCTCTTCCTATCATGTTCTTCAAGGCCATAACCGTAGCACGGAATCCATCTGCCACGTTTTGATCGTGCGTATCGAGACCGCCCCACTTGAAATCATTCATGATGTGATCATACACGGTTTCCAGATCCACCATATTCTGCCCCTGGACCGGGACCAGACGTTGCCCCAATCCCTCCATACGGAGATATTTTTCCAGCCCAAATAACTGTTCTGTAGGGGCGGTTAATGACCAGTAAATCGGGCGATCCTTCCAGTTGTTGGCGATAATATCCAGCACGGTCAGTTCACCTTTATTGACGTAATTGTTGGAAGTGGTAATCGTTCCTGTCATCCTGTTGACCACCCTTCCCGAATCCGCCGGTAACAACATTTCAGTCACCGCCGGATCATTGGGATTGACGTCGATAAAGAATTGGTTGGACGGCAGATAGCTTTCAAAACTTCTACCCCCGGAAGCTGGTTGTGGATGTTCTGCGGCCGCAAAATCCAGGATCTGCTGCAACGGCATCAACCCGGCCTCCTGTACGGGAAGATTATTCCTTTTGGAACCCCGGAACTGATCAAGCGTAAAGGTCAGTTTAATCGCAGGAGACTCATTTTTCTTGCGACGCAGCCCGTTGATATACCAGTCGACCGGTATCAGACTTAGATTAACGACTCTGACATCAGGCCGGATCCCTTCTACTTCCTGGGCGTACCAAAGGGGATAGGTATCATTGTCACCAAATGTAAACAAGATGGCGTTTTGATCACAACTTTCCAGGAAATTGATGGCCGAATCCCGTGCGCTGTGTAGATGCCGCCGGTTGTGATCGTCAAAATTGTTGAATCCCATCAGCAGGGGAGCAATCATGACGATGGCACCAGCCAGATAAGCCGGGGCTGATCCTTTCATTTTTTCTGAAAGTTTCTCGTAAAGAGCGGGCACCGCCATCCCCATCCAGATGGCAAAGGCAAAGAACGATCCCACCAAAACATAGTCCCGTTCCCGCGGTTCTATCGGGGGTTGGTTGGAATAAACGATGATGCCGATCCCCGTGATCACAAAGAAAGCCAGCATCGTCAGCCAGTCCTTCCGTCTTTTGGAATAGTGCCAGAAAAATCCAAGCAGTCCAAATATGACCGGAAGGTAGAAGTAAAAATTCCTGTTCTCATCCGCCTTCACAGATTCAGGATCCTGGGTATAATCATAGAATCCCATTTTGAGTATCTTATCGACAAACGGTATCCCCGATGCCCAGTGGCCGGAAGTCCAGTCCCACGGGACATAACCCTGATCCCCATCCAGGCGCCCCGCAAAATTCCACATGAAATAGCGGAAATACATCCACCCTACCTGGTATTGAAAAAAGAAATTGATATTGTCTCCCAGCGTAGGCGAGCCATTTTGCCGTTTCATCCAGTGGGCTCTGTACCGGGGTGTGTCCTTGGGTTGGTTGGACGACATCCTGGGAAACAGGACTTCGTCCTGATCGCGGTATTTTACATTGGGTTTGAACGTAGTGATTTCGTACTTATCCCCGACCCGGCCATACCTTTCGGTATAGGTTATTTCGACCGGATTTTTGTCAAACTGCGGACCTTTAAGAATTGCACGTTCGCCATACTGCTCCCGGTTGATATAGGGAATGAGCGAAAACACGTTATCCGGATCATTCATATTGATCGGAGGCTCTGCCCCTGCACGGAGAACGACAACCATAATGGTGCTGTAGCCGATAATGACCAGCATGAGTGCCAATAAAGCTCTTTCGATCACGTATTTATTATTCTTCCACGCGTACCGCAACCCAAAGTAAAACCCGGCCAGCAAGAGCAAAATCAATGGGATCAATCCGCTGTGAATTGGCAGTCCCATCGAGTTGACGGTCAACAATTCCAGTTTGGACCACAGCAGTGGCAATCCTACGATCACCCCTTTCTGAATGATAACCAGGGTGACCAGACCCACCAGGGCAGCTACGACAAATCCACCCAGAGAAGGTTTTTCCGATTTTTTATTGTAGTAAAACAGAGCCAGGGAAGGAATCGCCAGGGCTGACAGCAGGTGGACCCCGATGGACAACCCGATGGCGTAAAAAGAAAGTAGAAGCCAGCGATCGTTGGTTTTGGATTCGGGCAGGGTGTACCATTTCACTGCGGCCCACAGCGTGAGCAATGTGAAGCACGTAGACAATGCGTATACTTCACCTTCGACGGCGGAAAACCAGACCGAAGTACAAAACGCACCGGCAAACCCCGCGACTGCACCCCCCAGGGCCAGACTTATATTTTGAGCTGTAGTAGTTTCAATATTTCTTCCCACCAAAGCCAGCTTGCTCAATCGAATACATATCCAGGTGGCAAACAATGCCGCAAAGGCGGTAGAAAATCCTGACAATAAATTGACCGCAAAGGCGGGAGCCGACGGACTGGTGGAGAACATATCCCCTATCAGTGCAAAAATCCGCCCCACCAGGAGAAACAAGGGCGCTCCCGGAGGGTGAACGACCTGCAGCTTATAGGCCCCGGCGATGAATTCACCGACGTCCCACAGCGACCCCGAGCGTTCCGCAGTAGCGGCAAACACGATGAGTGTGACTGCAAAGACGACCCACCCCGAAACATTTTTCAAAAAATTGTATTGATTATTCATAGCAAGGTAAAATTCAATTTAGCCCCAAAAATACTAAAATTGTCAGCTCATAATAACTTTTTAAGCCATATCAATTACGATAAGGAATTTATATTAAACATATTGGACCTCCATTTATTGGATTATCGTACATTTGTTTGTAAAGAATGCATGTCATATGGTGGAATACAGGTCAAAAGTACTGCCTGGGAGTGAAAATCACTTGAGAAGCTCATTCGATTTTTCGAGATCAGGGACGACTACGAAATCGCAATAAACTCCTGTGGATTTGACAAACTTCATTCAATCCTGTTTACGTACAGATCTGATGGGTGAAATTCAAACAATTGTATCGGAAAAGATATGAGGAATATGTGTCGGAACAGACCTGCAATCTTTTTGAAGTCGGCACACAAGTGTACCGAAATTTAGTGTGTTAGTTAAGATTTAAAGTATGATGCAGTGGTTAATTATAGGTCTTGTCATCTGGTATTTTTACAGCCGGTTTAAAAAAAGACAGGCCCGTGAAATAGAAAACAGAACAAGATATATCCGGGACGACGATTTTAGGAAGAACGATCATTCTCCTGCTTCCGGGTCCGTACAGGATGATGAATACATCGACTATGAAGAAGTCAGGTAGTGACTTGACGCGGTTCGAATTGTTGTACGCAGATGAACAATGCATCGGTCTGCACAAAGATCCGGGTATTCCCTGTCAAAGCAAGGACCTGGAAGGACCGGAACCCCTCGACCGCTCTCTCCAAATATACCTCAATGAACCAGTCCGGATATGGACCCGCATCGACCAGCCCGTGAGTGGCGTGGTTTTATTTTACAGGGATAGGCTCTCTCCTATCAATACCACCCTGAAGGTGATCGAAAAAATCTACCTGGCCATCGTAGAAGGACATCCTGAGCAAGGGCAAACCATTATTTCGTATCTGAACCGGGATGGCCGAAAAATGAAAGCATACGAAAGCCCGGATGGGAAAAAAGCCGAATTATCGTACGATATCCTTCATCAATTTGACCGGTATACCTTACTTCAGGTCAGGCCCGCGACCGGAAGGTTTCATCAGATCCGGCAGCAATTATCCTGGATAGGACACCCGGTAAAAGGGGACGTCAAGTACGGGGCCCGACGGAAAAACCCCGACCGGTCCATTCATTTACACGCTTTACGCTATACGATACAGGACCATCATCAGGTTCCGGTTGAGGTCTATGATTTATCACTACCGGATGACCCATTGTGGAATTTGACGAGGCCTTTTATTCCTCCTGCCAAATCAATTGCGATTCATTCCTAATGTTTTAATGACTACAACTTATGGCACAATCCAATCGAACAGATATCGAAAAATTAGGAGAATTTGGTCTTATCGATCACCTGACAAAAGATATAGAAGTCAATAAAGACTTCACCATCCGGGGGGTCGGCGATGATGCTGCTGTCCTCCGGAATGTATCTACCACCACGGTCGTCACCACGGATATGCTAGTGGAAGGCATCCACTTTGACCTGATGTATCAGCCCTTAAAACATCTGGGATATAAATCTGTGGCTGTCAATGTATCGGACATATACGCCATGAATGCTCGGCCCAGACAGATCACGGTATCTGTGGCCATTTCCAACAGGTTTAGCGTGGAAGCTCTGGATGAGCTTTATGAAGGAATGCGGAAAGCCTGCGAATTTTACGAGGTGGATCTGGTCGGGGGTGATACGACCTCCTCGTTGAGTGGTCTGGTGATCAGCATCACAGCCATAGGTCAGGCTGACGTAGAAAACCTCGTGTACAGAAGTGGAGCCCGTCCAGGAGATCTGCTGGTCACTACAGGAGACCTGGGTGCGGCTTATATTGGGTTACAATTACTGGAGCGGGAAAAGACCATTTTTATGGAAAATCCTGAGGTACAACCCGATTTGGAAAATCAGGATTATTTAATCGGAAGGATACTCAAACCCGATGCCCGCAAAGACATTTTCGAGGAGATGGAACGAGCCCAGCTCATCCCCACGTCGATGATCGATATCAGCGATGGCCTGGCTTCCGAGTTGTTCCACATTTGCGATCGTTCGGGCGTTCACGGCTACATCCTGGAAGACATGATTCCTATCGCTCAGGAAACCAGAGAGATGGCTTTCAAATTCAATATCGACCCCACTACGGCGGCGCTCAACGGTGGGGAAGATTACGAATTGCTATTTACCATCGATCCGGGGGATAAAGCCATCGTCCAGCAGATGGCTGATGCCACCATCATTGGTGAAATCACCGAGCCGGGCTCTGGCGTCCTTCTTTACTCCAAAGCCGGCCTGAGACATCCCCTGGAAGCACAGGGCTGGCAACATTTTGGAAGTAGAAAATAGGGATCAGCGTTACAAACCACAATAATTCCAGAAGAATATAATATTTGAGCAAGGAGTGAATCCTACGCTGCTCAAAGTTATTCTATTATAACCAGAAAAGTCTACCACTTCACCAATTAATCAGCAATATCCTTATTGCAATTTTTTACATGGAAAATTTTTAATAGAAATTATAGAATTGTATACCGAAAGTATATAAATTTGATTATATTGCATACACCCTTGTGTTAATTTGGCAATTGATTCATTTTTGAGTATTGCCAACAAAATGGCGTTTGTCGTTTTCCCAACTTCAAATTCCTGTGCCTCGCAAATGCATGACTAGCATAGCATACAAAAGGCTAAAATAATTATAGCAAGAGTATAAATTTTACTTTTAACAAATCAATACCGACTGAATGGAATTACAGGAAAAACTTATTGAGTATTTCAAAGCCATTTACGATGAAGAAGAATAGTTTTTTTGCAGCATTTATGTTTGGGATGGCCCTCGTGCTGGCTTCCTGTGCTTCGGAAAAAGAGCGCATTGTGGCCGTTGAGACAGAGTACGGCACCATGAAAATCCGACTGTTTAATTCCACGCCGAATCACCGCGACAATTTTATAAAACTTGCCGAAGAGGGCTTTTACGACGGCACCTTATTCCACCGGGTCATCAATGGGTTTATGATCCAGGGCGGTGACCCGGACTCCCGCAATGCCGCACCGGGGGCTATCCTCGGCAACGGTGGCCCGGGTTACGAAATAGCACCGGAGATTGGAGCCGTACATTTAAAAGGTGCCGTGGCCGCTGCCCGGCAGGCCGATAGCGTGAACCCGGAAAAAAAATCCTCCGGATCTCAGTTTTACATCGTCCAGGGAACCCTCCAGTCGGACCCGCAACTGGATGCCCTGGAGCGCCAGAAAGGTATCAAGTACACGCCGGAACAACGCGAAAAATACAAAACGCTGGGCGGTGCCCCCAATCTGGATATGGAGTACACTGTCTTTGGCGAAGTAATCGAAGGGCTGGAAGTGATTGACAAGATCACCATGCAACCTTCCGGCAGGATGAACCGGCCGAGTGAGGATATTAAAATGACTGTAAAAGTGATCCAATAGTGATAAAATTGAGCTGTTGTAATTGGGCCTTGCCGGTCGCATTGCTTGCCCTGGCATCATGCGCTGCACCTAGGGCGGCTTTTCAGGTAGAAAAGGAAGAAGTGCTGCGAGCTCCTGCCACAGTGCACTTTTCGGCTGAGACAGCCGGAGTGGACTCCGTACTATGGAACTTTGGCGACGGGAGCTACAGCAAGGAGGCCGAAGTGGATCACATATTCTGGATGAGTGGACGCTACCCGGTGACACTCAACGTATGGAAGGGTCGCCGCCGTGCCGTAAAGAAAACGGAGCTGATTGTCCAGGCGCCGGAGCGATGCCTGGTGCGCATTCACACGCCCATGGGTGATATGGTGGCAGAGCTTTCTGATCTGACACCCGGACACCGGGACAACTTCACGAAGCTCGTGGAGGCCGGCTTTTACGACTCACTGCTATTTCACCGTGTCATCGAAGGATTTATGATCCAGGGCGGTGACCCGCGCTCTCGAAGTGCTGGTATGGGGACAGCCCTCGGCTCAGGGGGACCGGGATACCAGATACCGGCAGAATTTACCGATAGCCTGATTCACATCAAAGGGGCTTTGGCTGCGGCACGGATCGGCGACCAGGCCAACCCGGAAAAAAAATCCTCCGGATCTCAGTTTTACATCGTCCAGGGCAACAAGATACCGGAAGATGCGATCAGTGGCTACGAACGCCAAAAAGGCATCCACTACACGGCCGAACAAAAACGGATGTACGCAGAACTGGGCGGCAC
>CALEIL010000475.1 GCA_937876435.1 uncultured Bacteroidota bacterium | reverse complement strand
TACTCTGCTGCCCGCCCACTCGCAGGTGCTCGTGGCAGTCTCATCGATCGAGCTGTCGCACGATCGGTCTCGTCTGAGGACGAGACTTCATTCGCTGAGCCGCCATTTTTATGAAAGCCTGTTACTTAATTGTACCCACCACACTCTCTCCTATCCGAGTCGATTGCATTGAGGAATATTCCCTTACACCTTCAGACTCTCTTCCAATTTATTTTGTTGTTTTCGTAGCTGATGATATCCGTTGTTGAAGAGTGAACCTCCATCCATCGAAATAGTAATTTGTTATTGTTCATAAAAAGATGTATTATAAAGCTTATCAAAAAACATTCCGCCATGGCCAAGAAAATTGTCCGTTCAGATGAAACAAAATCATTTTTTGGTCTTCAGGTGAACCTGCGCGTTTTTTTAATCTCAGTTTTCATCATATTCCTAAGTATTACTTTGGTCCTGGTTTTTCAAGAGCGTTCCAAATCCATTTTTCTCAATGTTCAGAATTTCGTTGCTGACACCACAGGCTGGTTCTTTATTTTATGCGTCAATATTTTTATCATCTTTTTATTAATTATCGCTTTTGGTAAGCATGGAGAACTTCGGATTGGCGGCCAGGGTGCCCAAACTGAGTTTAGCAGGGTATCCTGGTTTGCGATGCTCTTTAGTGCTGGTATGGGAATTGGTTTATTGTTTTGGGGTGTTGGAGAACCCATCACGCATTTCAGCAATCCACCAGGGATGGAAGGCATGACGCCGGAAGCAGCTACAAAAGCCATGAATCTTACTTTTTTGCATTGGGGGTTTCATGCGTGGGGGGTGTATGCCTTGGTGGGACTCAGTCTGGCTTATTTTACTTATTCGAGAGGCCTGCCCCTGACCATTCGGTCTGTTTTTTATCCATTTTTTGGAGACCGCATCTATAGTTGGCCGGGAGATGTGATCGATATCTTTGCTGTTTTGGCCACGCTATTTGGACTGGCGACCTCGTTGGGGTTTGGAGCCCAGCAAATGGCTGCGGGATTGGAGCATCTTTGGGGGATAGACAGCGGGAACCTGACTCAGGTATTGCTTATTATAGGCATTACATTGGTCGCAATGGTTTCTGTCATCCTTGGTGTTGACAAAGGGGTCAAAGTTTTGAGTGAATGGAATATGAGGATCGCAATATTCCTATTGGCTTTGGTCGTGCTCCTTGGCCCTACACTGTTTATATTTCAAGCTTTTGTGCAGAATACCGGTAACTATTTATTCCACTTTATAGAAACTTCCACCTGGACAGAAAGTTATCTCCCTGGTAATTGGCAAAATGACTGGACTATTTTTTACTGGGGATGGTGGATTGCATGGTCGCCATTTGTCGGGATGTTTATAGCCCGTATTTCTAAAGGACGTACCGTTCGTGAATTTATCTTTGGTGTACTTATTGTCCCATCTCTTGTCACCTTTTTTTGGATAACAGCATTTGGCAGTACCGGGATCAGAGAGGTATTGATGGGGGATCAGGGACTGGCTCGCGCGGTTGATTCCGATGTCGCTACAGCTTTGTTTATTTATTTGGAGCGATTTCCTTTGTCGGCGGTACTCAATACCGTAGGCGTGATATTGATAGCCGGTTTTTTTATTACCTCATCCGATTCCGGATCTTTGGTTATTGATAGCCTTACCTCAGGAGGCAGGATCAATGTCCCAGTGGGCCAGCGAATCTTCTGGGCTTTAACAGAAGGGGCTGTAGCAGCTGTTCTTTTACTGGGCGGTGGACTGTCCGCACTTCAAGCAGCTACCATCGCTACCGGCTTGCCTTTCGCCATTATTTTATTATTTATGTGTTATGCATTATATAAGGCATTAGATGAAGATATAGACCATCTGGATAGACAGCGGAGCAGGCTGGAAATGGAAAACTATGAAGACCTAGTCAATGAGATTGTACAGCGAAGGCAGTCAGCTAAAGATTCGAAAGATAAAAAGTCCTAATTATAAAATATGAATCTTATGAAAAAATATAGTCATATTCTGGTGGCGCTGGATCTTTCCTCCATCGATCGTACTTTAATCCGGAATTCAGCTGTACTGGCCGATGTTATGCAAGTTGAGAAGATTTATTTTGTCCATAATATCAAGAAATACGAAATTTCATCACTATTCTCAGACGACATGAAGGACGTGGATTTGGATGAAATAGTCGGTGAAGAGTTAAACGAAAAAGTCAGTGAATACTTTTATGGTGACACCCCCTGGGAGGTGTTTATTTCTGAAGATCCTTATACCGAATCATTGATCCATTATGTGGTCAATAAATTTGGTATATCACTGACGCTGGTTGGGAACAAAAACAGATCGGGTGGAACAGGACTTCTCACCTCAAAACTGCTCCGGATGTTACGGTGTGATATCCTGGCCATACCCCGGGATATCGAGCTAACTTTTGAGTCTGTGTGGGCCGGTACTGATTTTTCCAATCCTTCAAAGAAAATATTTCCTTTGTTGGAGTTCCTTTACCGACAATGCGATACCAAGGTTACTGCGGTGCATGTCTATGAGGTTCCTCTGCATTTTTCCCCTTATGTACCCAAAGAAGAGATGCACCCCAAGATTGAACGTCATACCGAAAAACGTTTTTCCCGGTTTATTAAAAGTATTCATTTTCCAGGGCCATTGCATCAACAAATAATCCCAGGTCGGGATACCGGACTGGCATCATTGTTGGTCAAGTCAGCGGAGAAAGATAAAGCGGATCTGTTGGTCATCGCAGATAAAGGTGGGAATACATTTTCATCGTTGGTGATCGGAAGTACAGCCGAAGAGGTTTTTAATCATATACTATCTATTCCCTTATGGGTTGTCAAGTGAATGTTACAAAAGCCCAAACGTAATCTGATCAGGTAGGACTCAACTGAATTAATTGTTGTCTTTAATAAAAAAGGGGATAAAGCTTCCGAGCTTTATCCCCTTGATGACGCCGAAAACGGGTGGCGTCAAAGATGGATTAACTTTCTGAGTTACCTTTCAGATTTATTTGAAACTCTTATCCTCTACATCCCACCACAATCGAGGCGCACCGGTATCCGTCCCTCCAATTTCTGCCACCGCGGCTTCGACACCTCCAGTATTGGTGTCATATTCTGAAGTAGGATAATGCAGCCTTCTTATTCCTGGAATGGTAGGAATCTTTCCGGCGCTGTGATTCACCACTATCGGGAACAAAACCGGATACCCGGATCTGCGATACTCAGCCCAGGCTTCCTCTCCATCTGGAAAATTGGCGATCCACTTTTGGGTGATGATCCTCTCCAGTTTTCGGTCATTGCTGTCCCCATCTTCCCATTTGATGGTAATCGTACTAAGATGGGGCGAACCCTGTGGAACGTCATTTTCTCCGGGATTTACGGCCTTCGGATCTACGTATGGTTTTGGTTTACTGCTGCCATCGCTGAGATACGAATCAAGTGCCGATGACACCTCGTACATCTCAAAAGAACGTGCGATCCCTGTTTCGTAATTGGTCTGAGCATCTCCGGCATTTGCCCATCCCCGCAAAGCAGCTTCCGCTCTGAGAAACCAGGATTCTGCGGCCACCATCAACTGATGCGTGTTCTCGGTGAAAAATACGAGCTTAGAGTAAAAGTCGTAGCGGGCTTTGGAATCGATTTCTATACCCAACCGGATTCCTTTGTATTGGCCACTGACTACTGGATCCTCGGCAGGTACAAAATACTTCGATATTCTGGGATCGTTGAAACCTCCCAGGATGGATTCCATCTGGGCATTCATCCTCGTATCACTCCAGTCGTAACCGATGATATTCAAAGGTTGCGTGGTACTCAGTTTTATAAAACAATTCTGGGCATTATCTTCCAAAAGTCCTCCATTGGAAGGATTTAGGGCTGCCTCACCCTGTGTTTTGGCCATGCCGGGATCTACGTATACCACCCTGAGAGCCAGTCGTAGACGCAATGTGTTGGCATATCGCAACCAATTTTCATAGTTATTGGTCTCATAGGCCAGATCAGATTTTTTCATTTGAGGCGAAACTGGTGTGGAGACCAGGCTTTTCAACGTATTGATCGCTATATCCAGATCCTGGAAATAGTTCATATACAATTCTGGCTCTGTATCGTACGAAATGTTGTTGGCTTCGTTCAAAACATTGTACTGACTGTAGATAATCGGTCCCAATTGTTCGCTCACTCTGGACATGGCCGATACCCGGATAATTCTCGCAAACGCGTCCAGGTCCTTGAAATCAGGGTTCTCTTTGGCCAGTTCTATCGTTTTGTAAGTAGGATTCATCACGCTGGTGTATCTCGGGCTCCAGACATTGTTGATCCATCCATTCTGCAAAGCATAGGTCATATTGTTCATATTGGACACAAAAGGTGCCTCATTGGCCACATAACCACAATAGCTTTGACTGGCAAGGTTGACCCCTGTTTGATATCCGGTAGTCTGTGGAATTATGAAGCGTTGGGCCTCCTGCAAAAATGCCGAAACCAAATTGTAGTCCGCCCCTACTTGTTCACTACTCAATGATTTGGGATTCGTGTTGTACTCCTCAAAATTTTTGGTGCATCCTGATAATATAAAGACCAGGAATAATGATCCTATGATGCTTCGGGTAAAATATTTTGTATTTTTCATTGTATTTTATTTTTTATGCTTGCAAAACTCGATTAGAAGGATAATTTAATATCTAAGCCATAACTCCTTATGGAGGGTATTGCAAAGTTGTCATAACCGGCTCCTCCAATTCCCGTGGTAGTATTCAATTCCGGATCAAATGGTGCGTTGTTTTTTATGAAAAAGAGGTTTTTTCCCACCAATCCAATATTGGCAGCTTTGACCACGGCCGAATTCAATGGAATTCTATAGGAGAGTGACAGTTCTCTCAGTCTTATATTGGTCGCATCATACACCTGTCCTTCTATGATACCATCCCTGTTTCCTACACCCTGATACCAGGCCTGAGCCGGCACCTTAGTCACCGGACTTCCTTCCTGATTTACAGCATTGACCTCGACGCCTCCTGCATCCCTGGCATCCCCACTGCGCTTACTGTATCCGAAGGAATCCAGATAGCCCTGGGTCGTGCTGATCACATCGCCTCCGAAGCGACCATCGATTCCAATCCTCAAGGAAAGGTTGTTGTAGCTCAGAACATTTCCCCAGCCAACCATGGCTTTGGGATTGGTAGATCCTATGTAGCCGTCCGAATCGGTTAATGGAAGACCATCTTCACTCACAACGATGGTTCCATTGGCGTCTCTGAGGAAGCGTTTACCCCACAAATCTCCAAAGGATCCCCCTACCCGTAGGACGTTGTAGTTGCCTCCGATGGGGTAACGGTTACCCAGTTTGGGGTGTAGTTCCAGCACTTCGTTCCGGTTGGCTGTATAATTCATCGAAGTGGTCCACTTCAGATTTCTGTCTCTCAGGATATCTACACCGACGGCCACTTCCACTCCTTTGTTTTCCACGTTTCCTGCGTTCAGAAAAAGGGTGGTATTTAATAGACCCCTCGGACCTGCAAATGACACGTACTGATTCTTGGTGTTGGATTTGTACAAAGCGATATCCAGATTCAACCGGTAGTCAAAAAACTTACCTTCGTAACCTATTTCAAAACTTTGACTCAATTCGGGTTTCAGTGGGTCATCTCCGAATATGCCGGAGTTGTTTACGGAGATCACCCCGCTGGTGCCCAGGGTAGCCTGCGGTCTGATAGATGCATACTGAGCTATATCGTTCCCCACTTCAGCGTAGGTCAAACGGAGTTTGCTCAGATTGTTCCATTCCGGCATGGAAAGCAATTCGGACAGGATCAGAGACACTCCGCCCGAATAATAAAAGAATCCTGATTTCTCACTTGGTGTATTAGCCAGAGTGGAAGACCAGTCATTTCTGGCGGTCACATCCACATAAATCATTTCTTTGAATCCCAGGTTGGCGGATCCAAACACGCCTTGTTTCTGTGATCTTCCAAATGCGTCGCCGAGGTTGTTGATGCTATTGGCTTCTCCTCTGAACAATCCATCCAGTAAGAATGCATTGGGGGCTACCAGTTTTCTGGCATCCAATGACCAACCCCTGTACTCATAATCCGTGATCGATGCACCGACCGTAAAAACCAGCGCCAGATCCTGACTCAAGTCCCTGTTTCCTGTCAGCAATATATCGCCGTAAAGATCAGTCGAGGAATTTTCATTCCTGTAGTACCGGCCATTGTCGACCGGGAGTGCGCTGGAAGTCTGACCCGATAGGACGCCCTGAGTTCCCGCATAAACTTTCCTTTCCCATTGGTTCCACATCTTGTTGATGGTTCCCCGGGCACTAAGACTCAGCCAATCGGTCAGAGAAAACTGCAATTTGGCCGAACCAATAATATTGTGTCTGTTCTGATCGGTGGGGTTTCTATGAAGAATCCAATTGGGATTCTGTTCGTGGTGGGTTCCTCCCAGTCCATTGTCGTAATTGATGTTGAACCAGTTTTGGAGATACAGATTCCTGGCGGTAGACAGATATTCATAATTCTCCATGAAATTATCCAGGTTCTGACCGCGAGGGAACATATACAATCCGCTCAGCGGGCTGTAGTAAAGACCCGTAGTGGGTCTGTTGTGCACGTTCTGGACGGAATACATCATATTCCCGTCAAAGTTCAGTTTGTCTCCGAAAAAACTATTGGAATTCCGGAAATTGAATGAATGCTGGTTGAAGGTATTGGTTGGTAAAACCCCTTTGTTGGACGTATTGGCGTAGGAGAAGTAGTTTTGATTTTTATCGGTCCCTCCGCTGAGACTCACACTGTTGATAAAAGTCATCCCGGTATTGAAGAATCCATCAATCTGGCTTTCCAAAGCGCTGAAATCACCGGCTGGTCCCCAGCTCTCCTCTGCATCATTCTTGGCTGAAGGAGATTGTCCGTAAGAATATTGAAGTTCCGGTCTGTAGAATGTCTGGTCAAAAAGCGTGCTGCTGGAGATGTCGATCCTCGTCACTCCCGCGGTGCCTTTTTTCGTGGTAATCATGATCGCTCCATTGGCTCCTTCACTTCCATACAGGGCTGACGCAGATGCACCTTTCAATACGTTGATACTGACTATATCATCAGGATTGATTGTACTCAGGATATCTCCCATATCCGTTCCCTGACCACCAAAAGGTCCGGAAGTTCCACTCCCTCCTGTATTCACAATCGGTAATCCATCAATAATATATAATGGTTGGTTGTTTCTCAGGGACTTCAATCCGCGTAACGTAATATTGACCGAACCTCCGATGCCGGAAGTACTTCTATTGATCTGCAGACCGGATACCTTTCCGATCAGACTGTTGATCATGTTTGCATCCTTTATCTGGGTCAAATCATCCCCCTTCAGAACCTGGGTGGAATAGGTTAAGCTTTTTGATTTCCGTTCGATACCCAGAGCTGTGACCACCACTTCTTCGAGAAGCTCTGCATCGCTGGCCAGGACCACATCGATCTGTGTTCTACCTGCTACGGCCACTTCCTGGGTCTGATAACCGATATAAGAAAACACCAGGATGTCGTCAATGTTAACATCGGATAAAGTATACTGCCCGTTAAAATCCGTGGATGTCCCTTTGTCGGTTCCTTTGGTCAGGACGTTGACCCCAATTAAAGGCTCGCCCGTATTATCGGTGACGGTACCGCTCACGTTGACGGGTATTTTTTCTTCGGATGCGAGGTAGTTTATTTCAGGTTCCCCTGCTGCATGCAGACCAAAACCTGATTGCAGGCCGCACCAGGTCAGGAAGCAGAGAGTAATAAATAGATGTTTTCTCATTGTTTGATTTTTAAGGTTTGTGTAAAATGTTGTTAGTAAAATTCAAAGAAAGTCACTCAAAGTTAATAATTTTATATAATTTCAAGCATTTGAAATTGGTTTTTTTTGAAGGCAAGAAATATCGTTCGAAACCGAATCATCGAACGCGCTAAGTATATTTTTTTCAAATGATTGACTTTTAAATACCGGTAAACTTCTGACGGATCTTTTTCACCAACCTTTAATCCTGTATTACGCGTCCGAAATTCTGGAGCGGTCGGAGTTGGTGATCGCGCATCTCTCCTCAATTCCATTTACATCGGAGGTATCAACCCGATATGTACATTGATAGGTAAGTACCTGTTGGACCGGGTCGGCAGACGAGTGTTGATGGTAGTGGGTTCTTTGGGGTACATAGTCAGTCTATCTACGGTCGCATTGGGATTTTACAACGCTATGTCTCCTTCCTTTATGCTCATATTTCTATTGGGGTTTATCGCAACGCACGCCATTGGACAAGGTGGGGTCATCTGGGTTTATATTTCAGAGATTTTCCCCATCCAGATCCGGGCAGCGGGTCAATCTTTTGGAGCTGCGGTGGATTGGATATTTGTTGCCTTGATTACGCACATTACGCCGGTTTTTTTGGGATCAGGAGGACGGAATATTTCGCGACAATCCCTGGCATATCTTTGCTTTCTTCGCCGGGTTTATGATCCTACAGTTGCTGTTTGTGCTTTTTATTAGGCCCGAAACCAAAGGGAAAAGTCTGGAGGAGTTCGAGGAGAAATATGTGTGATAAATGCCTTGAATAAGTGTCCAGAGTCATACCAGGTTTCCTGTTATTTCGGATGATGTCTGCATACCATCTGATTTACTGCGGTTTTGGCATATTAGGGGGGTGGGCGATTCAATTAATCCTTCTCCGTGTCATACCTATACAATTTCATATATTTTTAGATTTTAGTAACCCAGATATACCCGTATATACCCGAAACGTTTGAATATGTCCGATTTTTGCGAGGAAAAATGTTCCATATCTTCATCATCAAGCCTCGGTTTAGCTATGGCTATGCCCTCTCGAAAAGAGGGCTTTTCGGATCTATCACCGAATGTGGATTTACCACATTTGATCCCAGCCTAGTGCACGAAAATCTAAATACATATCATGTTTTTCTTCATCTTTT
>CALEIL010000474.1 GCA_937876435.1 uncultured Bacteroidota bacterium | reverse complement strand
CGTCTTATGATGATATTGGAAGGGTCTTTCATGGCCCCATGATCACAGTACTGGGCACCTCCTTGCAAAATAAGGATATTTTAGAGTATTTTAAAAACAGTTCTTGGGCCGTGGTAGGATTAGAAATGGAAGGCGCTCATTTGCAAAAAGATATTCAAGCCGCTTCTATGATCCGCAACAGTGTGCGAAAAGACATTAAACTTAGCTATGCCTATTACGCCTCGGACAATCCATTGGTGACCGGTAGCACACTCGCCTCTGGAAGTCTGGGTTTGGCCGGCGTGAAACCTACCTACCTTATAACAATCAGCATGCTCAACAAAATTTTGACAGGATTTAAAGCAAAGAAATTGCAGAAAAGTGAATAGAGTAGATCGCCTAAGTTGCATAGGAGAACATAAGGCCAAAAACAGTTTGATAATTGTTTCGTTTTATTCTAATATTGCATCATCGATTCAAAGTTAAAATTTACAATTATGCTTACTGCCTTATTCAATGCACCGGTTACTTTTGGAGTGGATTTATTTATATGGAAGGAAAATGCTGTGATGATCATATATGGTAATACAGAGGGGGACTATAGAACATTTTGTGTTTATATCCCTTCCCTGGCCCCCGGGGGCCAGGGAAGGGATATAAATTTTTTTTAATATCATTGGGGTTCATGATTTTTCTAAACAAACAAAAAAAATTATGATGAACCAGAAAGTTAATGATTTATTAGACAAGCTCCTGGAAGAGATTGATGGAAAAGAATCTCTTAATCAGCTCCAGGACGAGTTATTCAAGCGAGGTGTGGAAACGCTCTTAAAATCCGAATTAGACCTTCATTTGGGCTATAACAAAGGAGAAAAACCTGTTTCTGAAAATATTCGAAATGGCTATTCTGAAAAAACGCTAAAAACCGATAAGGGTGATGTGCTTATTCGTATACCACGAGACCGGGACAGTTCCTTTGATCCGGTAACTGTGTCTAAGCATGAAACCATGACCGAAACCCTCTATAATGCAATCATACTCTTGTATGCCAAAGGAATGAGTAATTCGGATATCGTTGAGTTTGTACAACAAACCTACGGGATTGAATATTCTCCCTCGCAAATTTCAGAGATAACCAACACACTGATGGATGATATTAGGGCCTGGCAAAACAGACCCTTACAAGATCAATATGCAGTCGTATGGATGGATGGAATCCATTATAAGATTCGACACGAGGGAAAGGTTATCTCCAAAGCTGCAATGATAATCCTGGGTATTGATATGAGGGGTTTTCAAGACATTCTGAGTATCGATGTTGTAGAAACTGAATCCGCTAGTGCATGGATGCAAATATTTAAAGACCTCAGAATGAGAGGTGTTCAGGATATTCTTTTCTTATGTTCCGACAATTTACCTGGTTTGGAAAAAGCCGTTGAAGCTGTATTCCCTCAGAGTATTCGTCAAATCTGCATAGTACATCAAGTCAGAAACTCACTCAAATTCGTATCCTACAAAGATCGTAAAGCTATTATAAGAGATATTAAAGCAATATACCAGGCTGATAACCAACAACAAGCACAGGAAGCTCTTAATGTGTTTAAATCAAAGTGGAAGGGCAAATACGACAAAGCTATAGACTCGTGGGAACAAAACTGGGATAATTTGACTGCCTTTTTAGAATATCCACCCGAAATTCGAAGACTGATCTACACCACTAATATTATCGAGTCTTTCAATTCCGTTTTGCGTAAATACACGAAAAACAAAAAAGTATTTCCCAATGATGACGCAGCTATAAAATCTATTTATTTGGCCGCCCAACAAATTCGAAAAAAATGGCAGAAAAAAAGAAATGGATGGACCAAAATCTACAATCAATTGTACATTTATTTTGAAGAACGGATAAAATAAACTATATTAAACGATTAGAATCCTAATGACTCAAACACAAAATATTGGATAGGCTCTAGAATTTCAAGCACTCGGCTGTATTTACTCGATCGTCACCTCAAATGGTCTGGCAGGATTGAAAAGATCATGGTCCACCTCCCCTACTACGCCTTCTACTTTTCCACGATCACTTCTTTGCCAGATTAGCCAGCCTTTTTCTTCCCATATTTGAGGAATCCTGGGCTTATCCACGCCATATTCTGCGATCCATAAATCATATTCTGCAAACGAAGGATGGCTGAGATACTGGTTACCAAATGGACGGTTGGTGTAAATGATTGGCTTGACCTCCAGTTTATTTTCCACTTCAGACAACCAGACCAGGATTTCTTTTTGTAATGCCTCTACTTCCACCGCTCCCTTAATCCCGGCTTGCTCCAGATCGAGAACCGGGGGCATATCCCCGGGGGAATATTCTACCACACTGATGAAATGATCGGCCTGCTCCTTACCTCCCTGGTCAGATGTGTAAAAGTGATAAGAACCATGCAGCAGACCGAACGTATGCGCGCCTTGCTTGTTTTCACTATATTCAGGATCTTTATAATGAATGCCCTGGGTGGCTTTATCATAAACAAATCTGATCCCGACTTCTTTGATTTTTTTCCAGTCGATTTTGCCCTGGAAGTGGGATACGTCGATGCCCAATACGGCAGCCTGGTTTGATCCTGCCGGGGATCCTTTTGTACTTGCTTTCGAAGTATTGTCCACTTTGGTGGCTTGTTGGGCTACTAATGCACCATCTGGAATGCACAGTAATAGCCAAGGTAAAATGCAAAATAGTTGGATTTTCATATCAGGTAGTTTTTGAATCAGATTTAACGATACCTTTGAGTTCATCCAGTCGGGAGTGAATCTCGTCGTAGGCCCTGTTATATCCAAATAACCGCTTGAGCCACAGGGAAAACAGGTACCAAAACAGGATTGGCAGCACAAAAAATAAAATCAGAATATTTGAAAGTAAAGCGACCGCCAGTCTCAATGAATGATTACTCGCATACCGCAGTATATCCAGAAACTCGCCCCCGAGTTTTTCCACCTCACTTTTCACATCAATCGATAATTTGATGACCTCATCTTCCACTTTATTGAAAATATTGAGTTTGCCATCATGCCGAGCCCTCTGTTTACTCTCCAAACTATCCAGTTTTGCCAGGTTCGCTGTTTTTTTGACCATCACAGAGTCCCTGGTATTACTGAGATAGGTTTTCAATTCGTTCCCGGTATCCAATTTCAATTGCTCGGAAGCCGCGGACATAAACTGGGTATAAATGCTTAAGCCCGGTGATATGATTAGACCAAGTACCAGAAGTTTAAAACTAATACCGCGGTAGGCAGGTATGAACATCCCGATAAAGAAGAGCATTAACGCTGCCTTGAATAGCCACCAATGGCTCAGTTTGAGCAGAGTAAATTGTACGAGTAAAAGCAAATACGAAAAATTCAGATAAGAAAGCAATTTGTCAAAGTCCTTTTCATACGTGTTGGCCCATGTTTTCAAAAATGGAATATTTTCTGCCAGTGGTATACTCAAAGATTCGATTTCTTCCAGAATCAGAATACTTTCTGCAATTTCTTTGGCTGCTTTCTCTTCAAACTCTATTGCGCTTTTTTGAAATAGATTGGTGAATGAAATGGCAATCAATACCCCCAGAATGATGCGGCTAACTAATTGTCTGGTTCCAGGTTTCATTAAATTCTTGTTAGAAGATCGAGATCAAAAATATAAAGGATAAATTCAAATTTTGATATAGAAGGATAATTATACGGATAAATCCTGAAGATGCAAACTTTTATAATATTTAATTCTGTGTATTATTTTGTGCCGGTATTTTATGGAATTCTGATATAGTGGAGTAACTTGCGCTAACTATTGCTAATCAGTGCCATATGAAATTTTTTAAATATTTCGTTCACCCAACAATATTTTACAGAATGGCAGTGAGAAGGTATTAGACAATTAGTTTGTGGGAGTCCTATAGCAGAGATAATCGTTGAGAAAATAGATCTAAACCTAATAAGCTGGGGATTTAGTAATTGATATATTTGGCGAGATTATTTGTTGTCAGATCGTGGAAACCTGACCGGATGAAATCCCGACAATGAATTGAGGAGACCTATGGACTGGTAGAACTTTG
>CALEIL010000473.1 GCA_937876435.1 uncultured Bacteroidota bacterium | reverse complement strand
CGATACAACACCCCACTCCTGCATTGAAGCCAGAATACCCTCTTTGTAAAACTGCTCAATATCTCCTGACACGCCCATATCACCTCTCAACACTGCTTCAGCCATCAAAAAATTGACTTCGCTAAACGTCATAAGTTTTACATTTAAAAATTCTTCTCGGTTCACCCGGTACCTCGGATGTAAAAAAGAAACATGAGGATTTTTCTCTGGATCAAAAGCATCCTGATCTGATCCAATATTGAAGTTAATCGCTTGAATAGAAGGCAATCCAACGGGCAATCCCACATACAATGAAGTGTCGAGATTATCCAAACTGGTCGGCATCAAAGTGACCTCATATTCTTCACCAAAACTATTGACCACGGTAATATCAGTTTCTGACTGAACGCTGCGATCCCATTTTTTCTGAACGGGCATCACCCATCGATCCAGCCGGGGATCGTCTATATTTCGTAAAGCATTGACCAAAGTCAGGGACGGTTTGACCCCGAAATTTGGGTTTGCAGACCGAAGGGATCCCCCGGGAGCCGAATTGTCTTCTGTCGTGCCTAAAAACACCATTTCGGCGTTATCTTCATTGCTTTCGAAGGCATGGGCACTCGCTTCACTAAACTCTTGGGCAATATCTATTTCCGAAATCTCTGACCTTTTATTATACAGTCGCATGGCATATCGCATCCGGATGGAATTGGCGAATTTCAACCATTTAACCGCATCACCACCATAATAGATGTCTGCGCTGGTATTGATCGGATATTGACTTAGATCGAGATTGCTCAGAACCCGCACCGCCTCTTTCAAATCATTCAGCACACCCACGTAAACTGATTTCTGGTTATCATAGCTGGGGAAAAACACATCATCGGAAGCCCGAAGGCTTTGAGTAAAGGGTATATCTCCGTACAGATCGGTCAGCAAGCCAAATAGGTAACTTCGCATCACCAATGAAATGCCCTGAAAAAAAGGATGCTCCTCCTCTATAGCGTTTTCATAAATAATCTGATTGTTTCGAAGGATGTTATAATACGAATTCCAGGGTTCATTTCCCCAGCCATAGAAATTGGGACCCGTGCTATTGAACTCGGTCCCCTTTTGCGTATATTGCATCGCTCCTGAAATATTGGAATCATAACTACCCTGCTCTTCATACAATTTTGCGGTTTCCGATAAGACATAGGTGAGTACAAAATTGGACGAAACCACCTGAGGGTTATTGGGACTCGTGTTGACTTCTTCAAAATCTTCACAGCCTACTGCGAAAAAGAGAATCGCAAATATCAAAGAAATATGTAACTTCATGATTGTCGGTTTAAAATTCAATATTTAATTTAAATCCTAAAGATCTGGTCCAGGGGACTATATTGTAATACTCAAAGCCTTGTTGCCAGTGATCGCCGTTGACCATAAAAGCCCGTTCTGGGTCAATTTCAATTCCGGCGGCTACCCATTGAAATACGTTATTGCCTACAAATGAGAGCGATAAATTTTGCAACTTCATTTTTTGGATGAGGGTCTTGTCAAATGTGTAGGTCAGCGATATTTCCCGCAGTTTCATATAGGTTGCATCGTACAGATTTCGGGAAGGAAACTCCCGATCGGCGTATCTGTGTGCTTCGTATGGATTCAGCCATTTGGTTCCAGCACCACCGAAATTGGGGACGTAGACGGTGTTTCCGCTGGCATCGGTTTCCTGCCGGACCCCGGGATTGAAGCTGGCATCGTGGCCACTCGGTTTGTTCTCAGGCCACTCAAATCCCCCGTATTCTGCATTTCTACCGCCTATCCAGTCTCCGAAATACAAATCCGGGTTAGCCAATACCTGCTCCTCCACGCTCCGGTTTGGATCATAAGGTGCCCCGGCAAGGGATCCTTCTGTTTGACCATTATTGGCCATAAACATCAACGATTCAGAATAAAATTCTCCTCCCTGCCGCCATTCTACGTTCGCGTAAAGCGAGAAATTCTTATAGGTCAGCGTGGGTTGAATTCCGAGAATAAAATCATGATTGTAATTTCCGATTTTGACCAGATTGTTCACGTCATTATCCCGCTGATACCGTCCGGAACCCGTCAACAGCGGGTATCCGAAATATTGTGAATTTGGATCTTTGACCGTGAGTAGAGGTCGTTCGAAAATATCCCCCAGAGTACCCCCGATATAGGTCCTGAATTCTGCTCCCTGGACAGATCCAAAATTGAAATATTCTATTCCTTCAG
>CALEIL010000472.1 GCA_937876435.1 uncultured Bacteroidota bacterium | reverse complement strand
AACTCTTTTTCTGAATGCATGCCTCCCTCCCTTCCCCCTCTGCGTGATCTGAGACATCTGCGGGAACCCCCCTCTGCGGGATCTGCGGGATCTGCGGGAGCCCCCCTCTGCGACATCTGAGGGCGATCTGCGGGAGACCCCCTCTGCGACATCTGCGGGCGATTTGCCTTCAACCTATATCCCCATCTGCACAACTTTCAAAAAGGTGAAGTACAGAGGCACACAGAACCATTTTCAAAGAGTATTACTCCCGCTGATTTCGCAGATTTGCGCTGATCTTCTCTCATTCTCGCTCAGCTTTCCTGGGGTCTGTATTATCCATTCACAATCTCCACTCCCCTACCGAGCAAATCCGTCAGCGCCTCCGTATACCCTGACCGGGAGATCTCCCGGGTCGCATTTTTGATAAAATGGGTTCGAAAACCCAGCTCCTGACCGTCCCGTGCGGTAAAATAAACACAGTAATCGGCGGCGAGCCCGGCCACATAAATGTCCGTTACATTCAGATCCCTCAGGTACCCGGCCATACCTGTTTTGTGTTTGCGATGGTTATCAAAAAAGCCACTGTAACTGTCCACTTCCTGATCCATGCCTTTCCTGAATATCGCAGAGACTTTTCTCCAATCCAGTTCCCCGATCAGTTCCGCGCCCCGGGTCCCCTGTACACAATGGTCGGGCCAGAGAACCTGATCCTGTCCATCCATTTGAATCATTTCAAATGGTACCTTTTCCGGATGGCTGGATGCGAAGCTATGGTGCTCTTCCGGATGCCAATCCTGGGTAGCCACCACGATATCAAAATTATTTTGAAGATTATTTATGATCGGTACGATCTCATCCCCCCTCTCTACGGCCAGCGCTCCACCCGGTAAAAAATCATATTGCATATCCACGATAATCAAAGCTGTACGATTCATCTATTTATTTCTTTATTTCAGTTTTGTTTGATACCCAAAAAGCGCGAACCTGACTGCCGAAGCATCAGCGCGTACCCGTCCAATACGTCCCGGGTATTTTCCAGTCAATTTTCGTTCGTCCATGTAAATATAACAGGTGGTTATTGAAAATAGTACCGGATCGGCCTCAATAAAAAACGCCCCGACGGATGAACCGGCGGGGCGTTATACATTTTTGAACCACAGAGTGGCTAAACCACATCGGGGATGTTTACATTTCCAGTTCTTTGATCAACTTTTCATTCAGCGAAACGTAATAGTCGTTTTTCATGGCTTTGGCGGCTGTAATAGCTTGTTTTGCTGATTTTATAGCTTCAGCCTTTTTACCCAATTCCGCTTCGATTTGGGCTTTGTTGTAAATGATCCAGGGGAATTTAGCTTCGGTCATTTCTACCGCTTTGGTGGCGTACTGGAGAGCTTTATCCAGGTCCTTGCCGGAAGCGAGAAGGTAACCCGATGCCGCATGGTAATCATTCCCGGAAGGTCCGTTCATGGTTTGTTCAATGCTGGCAAACACTTTTTCATCGGTATTCATTGAAACCGGAATACTCACGATCGTGGTTTCCCAGATCAGATCGATCGTCGCTGTATTGTTCCGGATATTGTTCACATCGATGGTGAAAGTTTCCAGTTTGGGATTATGTTCGGATGGTGTTACTTTGATCCGGACAGCATCCTGGCTATCGTCATATCCATCAGGGCCAGGCAGTGCGGTGGCCTTACTGAATATCACGGTCCACTCATCCTCCCCCGGGTAGGTAAAGAGGGAGTAAGATCCTTTTTTGAGATCCTTCCCACCGATCATCACATCATCGGAAAACGTCACTTTGGTCGGTGAATTGGCTCCTGTTCTCCAAAACTGACCATAAGGGATCAGATCACCAAAAATCGTACGATCCTTGATTCCGGGACGAGAGTAATTGATTTCTATGTCAGTCAACCCGACCTGTTGTTTCAAGGTAGAAGGCGGGCTGGCTGGAGGTGTTTGTATCTGCGCCTGCAAAGTGTGAATTGATACGGCGCAAACTACTGCTGTAAGAAATAGATAAAAGAAATTTTTCATAAACTAAAATTTTATTTTTAATCAAAAAATGAATCGTATTGGTTTCTGTGATTTTCTTCGCGAATGGGTTTCTTCAAAGGTTCGTTGAGATCCAAAATATCCTGATCGTTGGAAGCACTCAGCAAAAGATCGTCCTTTTCCTCCCCCAGTAATAAAGAATCGGATTCCTGCTCCCATTTTTCGAGCAGTTGCAATCCTTTTTCTTCGAAAACCCCATTCTGAATGTCGATTGAATTCATGAAATCCTCGGACATGAGCATAAACTCCTCCATTTCTCCTACCTTTTGACTGACGTCGTCGGCCACAGCTTCCAGGGCCCGGTCAAACATTTCTTTTTTATCTCCATCCCCTTTGACGACATCCATGGCTGACCGCATGGCGGTATGGCTCGCCAATATAGCCTTCCGTTCCTGGTCCTTGAGGAACACCTGATCCTTGAGGTCTTCCAGCAGGATTTCGGAATTCTCATACATCCGGCGAAGTACCCTGTAGAGGATTTCCATCCGGTTGTACATATCTTCCAGCCTCATATTGGAATCCTTGAGCCGACCCGCTTTGCGGGTTTTGAGGATCATCACGTTTCGCTTATCCCGTTCCCTGGCCTCGCTTGCCTGTTCGATATTGGCCTGGATGTTCTTGTTATTGTTGTAAATGATTTCCTGTAGCTGATGCATCTGACCGCGGAGTTGAGCAATCTGGCGATGCATCTTTTTCACATTGTCTTTGAGGTCGCTTATATAGGTTTTGAGGATTGAAATCGGATCGATTTTGACAAAAATACCCGTGATCCATCTCATCGATTTCTTGTAAAAATACCAGATCAGATTTCGCATCTTGGGATCCAGGGCCATATACAGGACAAGTCCCAGAGAAATCAGAATCACGGCCAACCCTATTCCCGATGAAAACGCACCAACGATGATAGGCCATAAATTGATGGCTCCGAAAATAACGGCTGCCAAAATCAGTGCCAGGACCAGGGCACCGGTCTTCCCTTCCGGACGTTGCCAAAAAGATCTGGACGTTTTGATTTCAGCCATAGAAGTATTCATTCGTTTACAGTATAAACCCTGTCGGGTTCAAAAATATATAAATTTACGATTTAACCGTCATTTACCGCCCCTGATTCGGACAATAAATCGCCGTAAGATTCGAATTTCGGGATAAACAACATATTGAAACTCCATAAGACACAACCAATTGGCTGAGGTTATTGTTTCAATCCCCAAACGAATAAAGAAATTGATTTCTTGCACAGAGATGATCACAACAAAATGCTGATCCCATGCCCAGAATGGATTATTCCTTTATCTTTGGGATTAGGATATGTTAATTTTTACCTTTATACGGTAACTTTTAAAGTAATATGCCACAGAGACCTAAAACCCGATCGATTTATCCAGCAGATATTAATTTTCTGACATTTATTCTGTTATTGGTTCTCTGGATTCCTGGCGCGACCCAACCCATCAATAGTCAGCCATATGACCTCCTGGATAATATACCTTCCGAATTAATTGCTGATTCTGCGGTGCAGCATACCAGGGAGCAGGAGCGCTTGTATCTGGACTCCGGAGATACCCTGCGGGCTTTTACATTTTATGTCCGCTGGATGGCATACCAGGTGGATCATGGCAATCAGTTGCAGTTTGGCCGCGATTTTGAGCCGTATGTAAAATTTGCCATGCATCACGAAAAATTTGGGGAACATTACCTCTACCAATATCTTTACGGACTTCATCAATCGCTGAATGGAAATTACAAATCCTCCCTGGAACATTTACTGGTATCTGAAAATGGAATTGCGGCTCATCACGAGGAATTTCTGGAGAACCTGTATTACGAGGTAAACAACAATTTCCTCAGGATGACGGACTTTGAAGGCGCGACCGAATACGCTTTGAAAAACCTTGAGTTGAACGAAAAAAGAGAGGATAAGCAGGGAATATTATCCGCCAGGTTGATGATGGCGACTTGTTTTTCCAGGCAAAACAGGTTTGAAGAAGCCAGTCGCCAAAGAAGCCGGGCTGCTGCGCTTGCCAATGAAACCGGGGAATACGGACAGCTCATCCTGATTTTTGCCAACAATGCCATCGACGAACGCAAGCAGAAAAACTATGACAAATCATTTAGGAATTACGATGCAGCATTTGCCACGATAGATACCAATACGACATACGACTCTGATACGCATCGATATTTCCGGGCATTTCTCAGAAGCAACAAGCTCACCCTTTTCAATGATGTGGGCATGGTGGATAGCGTGATCCTGCAGGGACCTGAAGTGATTGACAGTCTCGAAGTGTACCAGTTGACGCAGGCGATACTGGATGCCAAAATCCAGATTGGAAG
>CALEIL010000471.1 GCA_937876435.1 uncultured Bacteroidota bacterium | reverse complement strand
GACCGAGCCGGATATAGAGAGGCTTCAAACTCTGACTGTCCTTTTGAATCTTGGACAATGAATACGGAATCACCGCACCTACTACGAAAAGAAAAAGGGGCATCACGACGTCATAAGCGTGAAATCCGTACCATTCTGGATGGGTAAACTGATTTGCAAAAAATCCGGTGACGGGTGAATCCAGACCCCGGTGAAGATTCCGGAAAAAATGATCTAAAAAAATAATCGCCAGCATATCAAAGCCACGAAGGGCATCGATCGATAGGATTCTGTCCGTATTTTTCACACCAGTACTCATATAATTTGTTTGATGAAGTTATTTATTCTTCTTTAATATTGGCTGCAAATTGGATTTTTTGCCCCTCCACCAGATGATCACACTCGATCGCAAGTTGTGGATTATCGCCGCCTGAAGATAATTCAAAACATTCAGATTTTCCCGGTAACAGTGATTTTAAACTTTTATCACTTCTCAGTCCATTTACGCTTATGTACGCATCCCGGTAAATGGGGGCCGTCCCTGTATTGGCCACACAAACCACCGATGAATCCCCCATAGTCCGAAATTCTGTCACCTCAAAACGGTATCCACAGGCCATACCAGCCTCCTTGATCCGAGCCATGGATTGATATCTTGGCTGGTCATTGCCGATCATATAGCTGATATGAAACTCCCTGGCCTCATCCTCAAAATTCCGGCCGTACATCCCTTCACGATCAAGTACGTGCTCCTGGTCGAAATCCGAGTAATAACTAAACTCTCCTCCTGCCGGAGAGGACATATACCGATCTCGCCCGAAGAAATTCCAACTTTCCGTATTGTACCCGTCGTGGTCTTCATGCATAAACGAATCGTCGAATAACCCAAATGCAAGTTGTTTCAATTCCGGTTTGGCCGCCAGTGGTGTATATTCCGGATTAGCAGCATCGATGGAAATATTCCAGGGTAGTTCTTCAAAGGAAGCATCCATCTGATGAAAAAATGTCTCCTGGAAATCTTTGGAAGGAAAGGTTCTGCCGATCTCCCGGGGTCCGTCGTATATATGATACTCTGCCCACAGACCAAAGCCCGTTTGCAAAAAAGCAATCCTGGGATCGTCATCATACCGCTCCGCAAACTCCCGATAAAATTCCAGATGAAACCGTTTCAACTCCTCGTTTCTCCAATCGGGAAAACACGTTTCCCGTCCTTCGCTTATCCCGATCGTTTCTTCATATTCCGGAAGCGCCCGGATATAGGCAGGCACAGCGCTCTCCCGATCCCCTACGTACACGTACCGAAATCTTACAATCGCCTGATGCTGCCGGGATGCTACTTCATCCAACAATGTTTCAAAGGCTGACCAGTCGTATTGTCCCTTTTGACTCACTACATCGCTATAAAGTAGGTACGAATATTCCAGGCTGATGGCATCGGTATTGTTTTGCGGGTTGGTCGTCCAATATACGATTCCGGTCATGGGTTGTACTTCCGTGATCTCACTAACCAGTGGGACGGACCGCATGGCAGGCATATCATCCACTGGCTCATCGGAATTGCAGGCATAAAAAGCGGCGGTCAGCACGACCAGAAAACACCAGGAATATTGATCATATCGCATAGCCTTCTTTTATTTGGGTGAAAATGTTACCGTGAATTTCTGATTGCTTTTGGGTATGAGGGAGTAGTAATCCCCGTCCGGAATTTCTTCGTCAAAGGAAAATCCTTCCCGGAGGTCAACCGTGATTTCATACAACTGTCCGGGATCCGACGGTACTGGCAGGAGAAATCCATCACCAGCTACAGTGACTCCATTGAAATGTCTGGACCCGATCAACTGGGATCCATAATCATCTTCGGTATATGGAGCAGCCCATAATGAGACGTCTCCTCCCCATGGATACACGTAGATCGTTCCGGTATACTTCAGCGCATCCCCTTTGCGATACAAACACATTCTACTGGCCGCATCCCAGGCTGGCCTGTTGTCGGAAGCATGTCGTCCAAAAGCCCATCCATCCAAATAGATCACATCCGGATATCCTCCTAGTTTGCACACGTACACCGCCCCTGAAAATGGATCGGCCCTGATCAGGTATTCTCCGCTGGTTCCTATGCATTTCCAATTGGCATTTCCACCGCCGGAAAATACATCCGGGTCCGCAAATGCTGCGCTCAAGTCCATCCCAGAAGCAGTAATTGTCTGACCATTTTCCAGATCAACAGGTCCTTCAAACGTAAAATACGAGCCATCCACCTTGCCCACCTCGTGGCCTCCAAACGAAATGGCATCAGGTACCGGAATCCCGTTGATGAATATTCCCTCAGAAGTATATTCCAATGTCCGGGTAGCGTCCTCCAGAGAAACCCGGGTGAAATGTTCTCCTTCCTGAAATACTTTAATAGTGAATGAACCCCCTACAGAAACTTCAAATGCCGAATTGACGTCGTCTGATCCCAGGGTAATCATTTGATCTGCGTACGTGATGAATTGATTTTCCCCGGCCAGTTTCAGCCGGAAGGATCCAGCCACGATGCTTCCCCACATATCCGTTTCCGGAGAACCCGTCCCGTCATTGGGGGGTGACCAGGTCCAGTATTTCTCATCGCCACTCCGATATCCGGTCATTTTCATCTTACTTCTTTCGGTGGAGATTACCCCATCAGCCCAATGACCTGAAATCCCACCCAGAATGTAAAGACTTTCCCCGATAGCCACCCAGACTTCGGCCCCTCCGATCACCAGTTCAAATGTATAGGGATCGAAAGATATCTCAAAAAATGCTTCGGAATCTTTACCAAATGTGATGTTATTCCTGCCCAATGGGGTTACCTTTCCATCCGTCAGCCCCCAGCTCATCCCCTTCTTATCGGGGCTGGCATATATTTTTCCGGTAGCGTTGGCCGGTATAAAATCCTTGACCACAAAATGATCATTCTCACCGGTCATCGGGTATACTTTATTGTTGTCGAGGATCAGATACAATTGCTCGAATACCGGCACCCGTACGTTGGAGACCGTAATCTCCTCCGTGCGACTATTGTCATCGTAATCTTTGACCGTCAGGCTGATCTTCAAATCCCCCGACGACGCATTTTGGGGTAAGGGCAGGGTGATCACCTCCTCCACCTCAAAGGATTTTCCCGTCAACAACTGGATTTTGTCAAACAGTACATCGGATCCGGATGAAATCTGGATAAAATAGGCGTACAATCCGGGTTCATGATGGAGGCTGGCTGTAAGGGACAATTCATCACCATACAATACATCGGCCTGGGGAGTAACGGTCAGGCCGGTGATCTGAGGACCTTCCCCGGTCAACATGGAATCCATATCGTCTTCTTCACAGGAAAGGGAGATCAGAAAAAGGCTGAAAAAGAATATAAAGGTGGAATATTGATAAAGCGGTTTCATATTTCTTCGTATTAATATTATTGTAATATAATTAGGTGGATCAATTACTGTGAAATACCAGATCCCCGTCGTACCGATCAGTCGTACCATTGTCGCTAATGGTGAGGGGCATCAGGAGGTCATTGTATCCCGACGTCGGTTGCCACAACCCCTCATTAGCCAATTGGATGGAAAATGAAGGTTTTTCATACAATTCAGGTTCCGGGTCCGGCAAGCTCAGATAAAGCTGGTACTTACCTTGGGCTATATCTGCCGGCAGACCTGCCCTGATATCCAATTCACTGTCAGCGGACGGTTTCCAAAACCTTGGATCTTCCTCCAATTGCAACCGATAACTGGCTCCGGTTTGACCATGGATCAGTATCAATTCTACCAGCCGAGGATTGAACAGCGAAGCATACCCACTATTCCGGATCGTCAGTTTCAAATTGAGGGTATGACCTGGAGATACTTCAGGGCTGTACATGCCGGATTTGAGTTCAAATCTATACCCCAGTTCCCGCTGGATATCATCCAGGCAACCCTGATCCTTCCAGCGATCATTGACGCCATTGTAATAATCATCGTTGAGGTAAGTCCATCGTAGAAAACGCATTTCCTCCTCAGCCTTGTCACAGTCTGCCGGCTCCACCCCGGACGGCGGGCAGGTTTCACCTCCGACCGGTACATACTGGGCATCAGCGTTAATGTACTTTTTCTCGACTCCCACGTTCTCGTAGGTCCCGTAATCATTCTCACTCGCCAGGAAACAATCGTTGTGGTGACCGATCCTGGCTTTCTTCGTCCCGCCAAATGCTTCTGCTAATTTCAAAGCTTCCTTGTTCTGGACGTAGTCTGTTTTGTATTTTGGCGTACGGACCTGAACCATCCGTTCTTCCGGTAGTACCTCCAGTATTTTATTCAATACCGCCGCTTGGGCACCCTGGGAATTGAGATTGTTGGACGTGTAGTACCACTCCCCCCAGGCTCCGATAAAACCGGCCTGCATGACGGCGATCACGTCATAGTTTTCAGCAAACCAGGGTTTGAGTCGGTCGAGGTGCATCTCGATGGTGGACAACGGGGCATCGGGTTCCTCCGGATTTTCTGAGTATGCAATACGCAGGATGCATTTCATCCCGGCCTCCCTCAGCAATTCCATATCAGTAGACATTGTTTCCAGAACATCCGGGGTCAAATCCCGGTCTCTGAAATCTTTCAGGTAATATATTCTGTAAATCAGCGAATATCCACCGGCTCTGAAGGCTTGTAACGTACTGAGTTCGATGGGACCATCCGACCCGGGGTTGCAGGCGGTGTATTTATAAAACCCTCGCTCCGGATTGAAAATGATCGCATCCGAAGATGTATAATCTACTGTGGTCAATACTTCCTCTCCCGGTGATATGTCCTGCTGTTTTTCGCATGAGGAATAAACGAATCCGGTGAAGGAAATCGTAAACAACGCGATACACGATAATAACTTTTTCATAAGCCCTGTCAATTGGTGTATCCTGGATTCTGTAAGACCTCACCCTTTCCGTCCACGATCACAGACAGTGGTAAAGGGAACAAATATTTGTCGCGGGAAGCGTAAGGGGCAACGTCATTATTCAATTCCATCACCCGGTCAAACAACCGGTCAAATCGGATGAGATCTGCCCGATACTGGCCGTTTTCACACCAAAATTCATGAGACCTTTCGAGTAGAAGCTGATCGATGAAGGCTTCCTGGTCTGGAAAATCAGACAGCGACAATGCTTCGAGAGTGGCCCGTGTTCTGATCTGATTGATCAGGTCAACGGCCTCCTGGGTCACACTTCCGCCTGGCTTCATCACGATGGCTTCCGCCAGAGACAGCAGCACGTCAGCGTATCGATACACGACGATGTCAAGATCTGTGAATCCGTTGTTGCCCGGCACCCCCGGATCAATCATGTATTTCTGGGGAATGGGACCCAGATCGAGGGTTGCTCCCGGATCCTCCCGGTTGACCAGATTCCCTTCAGAGTTGATATACTCGGGAATGAGATATGTCTTTCGGGTATCGCCATCTTCAAAAGAATCATAAAAATACCAGGTACTCTGGACGGTCTGCCACCCCTTGATCGGTCCGTCGATATCCGGAGGCATCGTCATCATATGCCATTGATTCTCGCCCGGACCAGAGTATGAACTTGGGATGATGTAAATATATTCCGGATTGGAGGTCGTCTGACCACTGAATTCGAAAAGCGATGGGTAGTCATTCACCAAAGCGTACCCGTATTCTCCTGACATCAGATCACGCGCCAATTCTTCGACCTTTTCGTAATAGGATTTGTCGTTGACCGTCTCGTGTAAATACAACCTGATCAGCAGCATTTTGGCGAATCCGTTGCTAAATTTTCCGTACTCTGCATCCTGTGGCCAGGGCAAATGTTCGGCAGCATATTCGAGGTCTTCTTCGATAAATGACACCATCTCTTCATTGGTCAACCGGGGCAGTGGTTTTTCATCCAGCGGATTTTTCAGAATTTCCACCGGTGCTATGACCAGGGGTCCGAACATATCAAAAAGGATGTAGGTCAGATACGCCCGGGCGCACCGGACTTCGGCAATATATTTAGCCTTTTTCTCCTCGGATAAATGACTGTTTTGGATAGCATCCATGACCAGAGTCGCATTGCTGATTTCACTACTGAATCCATAGGGTTCCTCCCGTTGGTAGTAAAAATAGGTCAGACCCGAGGAGGTTTCATTGTATGACATCTCATGGCATTCCTTCTGCACCCCAAATTTTCCGGAAAGGACTTCGGTACAACTGGCATTGACAAACATTTGCCCGCGTTCTGAAGTCGAATTGATTCCATCCCACCAACTACCCCTAAGGGGATAATAACAGGATAAAACCAGAGCTTGCAAGTCCTCTTCGGACTGGGGAAAGATGGAAGGCGACAACTCGGAGTAATCCACAGGGGTCAGTTCACATCCGACCGCGATAAAAACGGACAGCGAAAGGATAAATAATTGATATTTCGTTTTCATTGATTGCTTTTTATAGATGAAGCTTAAAATTTTACATCAATCCCGACCGTAAAGGTGCGGGCATTGGGATAGGCGGCGGCGTACGAATCGGTTTCTGGATCCAGACCGCCGTATGGGGTCATCGTCCACACATTGTTGACGTCAACCTTCAGTCGCAGGCTCTGGAATATTTTACTGGTAGCTGCGAATCGTGGTAAGGTATATCCCAGAGTAATATTCTGCAGTCTCATAAACCACGCCTCCTCCAGAAACCAGTCCCCGGGACCATATCTCGACCAGCCATAGAATGAACTGGGCTGAGTAGTGGATGGATTGTTGGGCTTCCAGCGATCCTGGATAGCTCTGAGCGCATTGTAACTGTACTGAGCGACACCGTCCGCCGAGAGTCCGTACGCCATTCGGGTGGGATCTTCCATATACCGGTCAAACATCCCGTAAAAATGAAAACTCAGGTCAAAATTTTTATAGTAAAATGAATTGCTCAAACCCACCGTATAGCCCGGATCTACTGAACCCATCAACCGGGTATCCGCATCGTCAATAATCCCATCCGGTCCTCCTGTCAGAATAAATCTACCCTCTTCTACCACCGGATTACCATCTGCATCACGTTTGTATCCATTGATATCCGCTATGATGAGTTGTCCGGGTTTCAATTCTGGTTGGGATTCAGGGACGGGATCACCGTCTTGCAGAATACCAATAGCGATCCGGGAGTACCGCGATCTGATGGGATCCGTGATTCCTTCAAAAACGGCCGGTTTCCAATCCACCGTACGTTCCAACCACTTGTCCCGGTACAATGCAAAAGTCACATCGGTGTTCCAGGAAAAATGATTTCCGGCAATATTTTTGGTATTCAGAGTTAATTCAAAGCCCCGACTTTGCGTCTTCCCTATATTGGCCATGACTGAACTGATGCTATGGTAAGCGTTGAGTTCTTTAAAGTTCAACAGGTCGGAAATAACCCGGTCATATACCTCAAGCGCTCCTCCGATTCTTCCATTGTATAATTCGTAATCCAGTCCTACGTTTAACTCGGTGGTGGTTTCCCATTTCAGATCCGGATTTTCCAGGCGTCCGGGAAAAACTCCCACCTGGATGCCATTATCCCCGGTGTTCCACGCGGGTGAAGCATAGTAAGAAGCAAAGGCATTGCTACCGATATCGGAGTTGCCGGTTTGGCCAAAACTCACTCTTAGTTTGAGAAAAGAAACCACCGGATTAGTGAAACCCAAAAATGATTCATCGGACAAGATCCACCCCACGGCTAGTGATGGGAAATAACCCCATTTATTGTTTCGGGCAAAAACACTGGCTCCATCGGCCCTCAGAGTTCCGGTCAATAAATACCGGTCCAGAAGGGTATAATTGACCCGGCCAAAGAAGGAAACGCGTTCGTTTTCGTAGCCCCAGGATCCGACTACCTTGGTTCCCGCCCCCGCATTGAGATTGTTCCATCGGAAGGCATCAGACAAAAAGCCATTGTTACCCGTTGAAATACCGGTATTTTTAAAAAACTCGTAAGAGTATCCCGCCAGTGCATTGAGCTTGTGCGAGGTGCCGACTTCTTTAGTAAAATTACTGGTCAGCTCGACCAGGTATTGCTCATTGTTACTCTCGTTCACGGTGGCCAGACCGTTGGACAATTCACCGTGTAGGGTAGTGCGGGGCATATAAGTTTTCCTACTTTGATAAGCACGATCCAATCCCACGTTGAGTTTGAAACTCAGAAATTCGATTGGAGTGGCCTGTAAAAATGCATTGGTCAGCATCCGGTCCATGAGTCCATTGTCTTCCACGGTCAGAAGCGAAAAGGGATTGGGTTGGGTCGGAAGGAGGGGGTTGATCGGGTAATTCCCGTTTTCGTCCGTAGCCTGAATATGCGGCCCCATTTGAATAGCTGCCCGGATAATACCTGATTTTTCCCATTGCTCGTCCCCCAATGGCACGTTGGAATTGTTCAACCGGGAGGCGATCAGATTGATCCCGGCATTGAAGATTTCGCTGATCTTTTGATCCACATTGATTTTGGCCGTGTATCTGTTCATTTGGGAATGGCGGATGATCCCATCGTGCTTGAAGTAATTGAGCGATGCCATAAATTTGGTCTGATCGCTACCGCCCTGTACGCTGAGATTGTGCTGCTGGATCTTCCCATCCCGGGTGACCAGATCGATCCAGTTTGTCCCTTCCACTGGTGCGTTATCAATTTCAGTATCGGTATAGGGTAGTTGGAAGCCAACTCCGTTTCTGGGAGAGTTGATGGCGTCTTTCAGAGACCTCGATCCATAAGGATCTACTTCATTTTCCCACAACCAGTAATCCCAGCTGGATTTGTTCTTTTCATCCATCCATTCTTTCAGTGTAAACACGTCATAGATATCGGTATGCTTCTGTACGGCAAAGGTCTGTGAGTATTGGACTTTCGCTTTGCCTTCGCTTCCTCTTTTGGTAGTAATGATGACGACCCCATTGGATGCACGAGATCCGTAAATGGCGGTGGCAGAGGCATCTTTGAGCACTTCCACCGACTCGATATCGTTGGGGTTCACAAAATTGAGAATACCCTGGGTACCCGCGTCGAGCCGTTCGTTTCCACTGCCGGGCTGATCCAGCTGAGCGATCGGAAATCCATCGACGATATAGAGTGGCTCGTTGCCTGCATTGACGGAACCTGCTCCTCGCACGAGTATATCAAAACCACCTCCCGGCTGGGCACTGTTTTGCCGAAGAGTCAACCCCGCTACTTTGCCCCGGAGGGCGTATTCGATCGATGGGGCAGCCTCCAGACTCACGTCCGAAGATTTGACCGAAGAAACCGACCCGGTCAGATCCCTCTTCCGCTGGACACCATATCCTACGACGATCAATTCTTCGAGTTCCTGGGCACTTTCCTGAAGGACAATATCCATCCTGCTTTGTCCATCGTAGGCCATTTCGACGGTCCGGTACCCCACGTACGAAAAAACCAGCGTATCTCCCGGATTCAATTCCAGATCAAAGACCCCGTTGAGGTCCGTGGTAGTGCCCTGACTATCTCCTTTGATCTGAATATTCACCCCGACCAAAGGTTCACCTTTCAAGTCTCGTACCGTACCAGAAATGGGGTCGGCGTCTACCGTGATCAAAGGGATGGAACGTGGATAATCGAGCCGTCTAAGCCTTTTGATTATCCGGGAATGGTCGATTAAAATGATCTGGTCGCTCTTGATTTTGTACTGAGTCCTGGTATCCGTGAACAACTTCTCCAGCACTTGTTTGATCCTCGCTCCCTGCGTACGTACGGTGACCCTCCTGTCCAGATCTACATCGCGGGTATTGTACACAAAATTGTAGGCTGTCGTGGCCTCTATTTCATCGATTACGCTGGCTACGGATTCGTTCACCACATTCAGGGTAATGCCTTTTTGGGAATAACTCTCGTTTGCATAACCGATTAAAATGGCCGATAAAGTAAAGAGTGCAGTAAGTTTCATCTTTAAGTCACATTTGATAAAGAAAATGGACTGACTCTTGTAGTGTAAGAGTTTTTTCATAATTTTAAGGTGTTTGACAGTGGTTAATTATTGGTCTAATTGGTCACTAAAATTCACCAGAATTCCGCTCCAACGGGATTCTGGGTTTTTTCTATCCCCGAACCTGGGCTTACAACTATCGGATGATTTGGTATTTTCATCCGAAACCGGATTGGGCTCTTCCCTTTTTGCTATTTCATCCTTTCGTCATTTTGATTATCTCGCTTTTCCATTTCATAGTTTATTGTTTTTTATTGAATAATGACGGTATTATCGTTGATGGTAAATTCGATTTTATAGCTTTCGTTGAAATAGCCCAGGACATTTTCAATGGTTTCATCCTTGTCAAAGCTGGCATTGAAAATTTCACTGCCCAGCTTCTTGTTGTGGTTGACCATTTTGACATTGTAGTGGCGTTCCAGCTTCTTGAGAATATTGTCAAATGGCATATTCCGGAATGACAATTTCCCTTCCAGCCAATTGGTGTATATCGATGTATTTACTTTTTCGGTCACAATGGAATTGTCCCGCCGATCCAGACTCCCGATATATCCCGGCGCAAGCATGGTGGCTGCTTCCATGGTACTTGCAGGAGTATAGAGGCCCACACCACCCTCTTCCAATACGACATCGATAAACACATCTTCGGGATAAGCAGAAACATTGAATGCAGTACCGGTTACCTGTACGTGGAGCTCATCTGTGACCACAATAAATGGCAGATCAGCATTTTCAGCTACTTCAAAATAAGCTTCTCCTTCCAGAAAAACCCGCCGAAAATCCTGATCAAATCCAGTGGGGAATCTCAGTGAAGTACCCGATTGCAAATTGACGATCGTGCCGTCTGCGAGACCGACCTCAAATTTCTTTCCATAGGGCACTCTTAGAGTATTGAACATGATCTCCTTACTTTCGATATAGGGCGTATAGGTCAATCTGTCGGTTTCTTGTTTACCCAGGATATTACCCTGAAGATCTGTGAAGGTTTTGGTGCTACCGGGACGGATGATCTCGATTTCCCCATTTCCCAGTTCGAGAGTGATATCCTCTACTACAGGAACGATGACCGGGGTTTCTGTGAAGTTTTTCTGGGAATAAAAATATCCCAACCCCATGACAAGGATTATCGCAATCGCTGCTGCGTAACGGGACCAGACGGGGATCATATGCCACAGAGAATTGCCTGATATTTTATCTCTTATTTTTGCGTAAGCCTCCCCGGTAGTATCGACTTGCATTGTCCTTTGCAGATCGTAATGCTGTCTGACGTATTCATCGAAAATCCGTTTGTTCCCGGGAGTTTCCAGCCACTGAGCCAGGTTCTTCGTTTCTTCCGGTGTAAGCGAATCGTTCAGATATTTGGTAAATAGGTTTTCCAATTCAATGCGTTTTCTCAATTAATTGACTCAAGAGATGGTGCCTCAAACTTATGGAATACACCCCTGCCTGGTCATTTTCCCTTATTACGGTAGAAATCCAAAAAACCCTTAATCAAAACTTAAAATTTTTTTAATCTTTACAATTTGACCCTCATTTGGGGATGGTGATATGGATGACATTCGACTAACTCATGCGATTTCCAGTGGAGATCAGGTAGCATTCAAGCTCTTTTTTGAACGCCATTACAATCCATTGACTGCTTACATCACTACCTTCACCAACGATCGCAATCTGGCGGAAGATCTGGTTCAGCAGGCCTTCATCAAGATCTGGAAGCACAGAAAAAAATTGCGGTTGCAACAATCACCCAAAAACTATTTATACACCATTGCTTACCATGGCTTCATAGATCATTACCGCGAGACCAAACGGGAGAACCTGGTGCTTGATGCACTCAAAAGAAAGGCCCTGGAGGTCAGAATCCAGGAGGAGGAAGACGTGGCGGCATTGAGGATCGAAAAATTAGGGTCTATCATCGATGGCTTGCCTCCAAAATGTCAGGAGATTCTCAAACTCAACAAAATCCAGGGACTCAAATACGGGGAAATAGCCGACGTCCTGGGAATATCGGTCAAGACGGTCGAATCTCAAATGCGGATCGCCTACCGGAAAATCAGGGAAGAATTTCGCAAATGACGATTGACGATTTACGATTGACGATTTACGATTTACGATTTCAGGGAATGACAATGTACAGTGGTAACCAGATGATTGGAGGTGGTTTTGAAATCTCGGATTAGAAAGTTTACCTCCCGGCTAAAGGAAGAGAAGCCTGGGATGCCGGTGGGGAGGGCATCTGAAGCCGAGATGTCAACCAAACCCGCGAAGAGCACAAACCGGCGTAGCCGACAAACTTATGGGGCGCTCCGCGGCCCATATCCCACCCGCATGGTTCGCTCCGCGGACCATGCCAATTAACCATTTAGAATTAAAAACTAAAAATTAACAACCTCCTCCCCTATATTAAAACCGGCTTCCCGGCAGATACCGGACCGAATGCCGCAATGTCCCTTGCGCAAAATCCAGGACGCGATACCCGATTTCGTAATGGTCGATCGAAAATTCTTCTACGTAGGGGAAAATTTGCATAAACAGAGATGGTGTGATATGGACTACGACATTATTCCACACCACAGTTCGATCTACGTGGTAATGCCCGCAAAACACCAGCACTGGCCGGGAATGTTGTTCCAGGATATGGAGAAGTTTTTCATTATTTTGTAAGGAATACCCCTGGTCCATATGGGGCACTCCTGCCAGTAAGGGGGGATGATGCATAAATACCAGAAGTTTTCGTCCGGCAGCCTTACGCACTTCCAGATCGATCCAGGCTAACTGCTCATCAGACATCAGGCCGGAGGCAGAATCGAGATAAAGGATGTGGTAGTCGACCAGTTCGTCTGCAAAATAATACTCCGATTGGGCATTACTCAGGTCCTCGTTCAACAACCCGGATGTCATCATCGCTATGTCATCGTGATTTCCTCCTATAATTTCATAAGGGATTCCCAGATTCTCCAAATGTTGGCGGATCCATTCATACACGTCTTCCCGCGGCTCCTTGTAGCAAAAATCACCCGTCAAAACCAGTAGATTGGGATTCATCCGTTCTACCTCTTCCAGGATGTTCAAAAAATTGGCCCTGAGATTGACTCCGAAGGGAAATTCATCTTCCCCTCCGATGTGTATGTCTGTTATTTGGATTATCCGGAAATCGATCATGTTATATTTTGTCTATGAAAGTCATCGGTTAATAATTGATGTCGTTGACGTAAAATCTATTAACTTTGCAAAACGTTATATACTCAAAACGTTTGAATTTGACCGGTATCTGTGTGGGAAAATGGCCACTCTCTTCATCAGAAAGCCTTCTATGTTGAATACCAAACATTCTAACCAAAATTCGATTATATTTTGCTTTTTACCTCTTAAGGGGCTTTTCTAATTGCAATACAAATTTGTGTCAAGGCCGGAGCGAAGCGGAGTTCATTTTAGCCTTTACTCAATTTTGTATTGCTTTAAATTTGCCCTCTTACAGAGAAAAAGCAATACATTCTATTTTCCCAGTTGATTCAAAAACCTCTTTAATCAATCTTCTATAAACGGTCTATTTGTTTAAATGCCGCAATGTGGTCTTTATCTTAAAGAGGAAGGGGACGTAACCTCGCAATAGCGATCTTCCATCGCCTTAAAAAGGACGTTGGTGTCGCAGGCTTTCTATTTCGTTTACTCCCCCCTCCAAATTTTTCAAGGTTTTGAATCTTTGTGTTTTATTCTACAATACCTATTTCATAGGGTTGCTTTGTTTGCAATACATGTCTTATCCTACTGACTAGTTTTCGCACAATCCTAATTATTGCTTTGTTTCCATTCATGCGCTTTTTGAGTTCATTGTACTTCAACATCAGGGCCGGATCTAATCTTATAGCTACCCAGGCTGATTCTATTAACCTGATCTTCAATTCTTTTCTGCCACGACTGGTTATTCTTCCTGCTCGCATCTTATCTCCTGAACCATGCATCGAGGGAATTAATCCAATATAACAACATAACTCATCCAAACTTTTGAATCGGTTAATATCCCCAATTTGTACCAATAAGGTCATCCCTGTGATTAATCCTATCCCCGGGATAGCAGATATAAGTTCATACGATTTTTTATACCTCTGAGTTCGAGATAAGGCACGAATCTGCCCGTTAATAATAAGAAGCTGTTCCCTTTGCATCGATCCCATCCTAATATAATTATCCAATGTCAGCCGCAGACTTGGTTGATTTATCTGTATTTTTCTCAACCAATTTACATAGGCTTTCGACCATTGGCGGGACTGTCCTGTTGTAAAATCCTTTGGAACATCTATTTCGAATTGCAACAACAATGACTTTACCCTGTTCTTGGTCCTGCTTAAATCCTTGCTCATCCTATTTCGCTGTCTCACAAGAGCTCGATCTGATTCCAATTCAGGATCAGGAATGTGTATAAATTCCAATTGACGATCACGAAGAGATCGAGCCAACTTTCGGCTATCTATCTTATCCGTCTTTTGCATCTTCTCCTTTCTACTGGTCGGAACATCTGCAGGATGTAAAACTTCACATAAAATACCCTGCTCCCGAAATTTACGGCAAACACCAAATCCACAGAACCCTGCCTCATAGACAGCAGTATAATCCGCACCAGGAAAATTCTTCTTTAAATATTTTGATAGAATTTCTACTTTCGGATCCTGACTGAAAGTCTTATGTTCGTATTCTTCCCCCATGATGGTCACTTGCCATTTCTTTTTGTGAACATCTATACCAATATAAATGCTCTGTCCTGCAAAAATTTTATTACCTTGATTGCGCATAAGTTGAAATTTTGTTTAGAAATTTTTTTACCTAATATACGAATTTCAGCTTATGCTTTTTCAAACATACCACCTCGACGTAACCCCGGCTATGCCTACCAGCCCACCCGAAAAAGGTATTTTTCGGTTCCTCATCGATCGTACGTGGGTACG
>CALEIL010000470.1 GCA_937876435.1 uncultured Bacteroidota bacterium | reverse complement strand
ATACCTTAACTAACATAACATATAAATTTTAATGGTAAGAAATAGATTTTACATGGTTTATATACCCGGCACACTTAAATCTGATCGGTTGCTATGGAGGTAAAAGGCCGTTGTCATCATCGAAAATAGTCGCTATAACTACGGTTTCCACGCCACCCGAAACAGGTGTTTTTTGGCTCCTCATCGATCGTACCTGGGGACGATCGATCTCGTCAAAAAAATTGACGAGACTATATTCGTCATCTTCCAAACTGATCATTTTTCAATACTAATCGAACCGGCCAAACCAAAACGTTCCTGGTATACCTCAAAGATAAATTCCCCGATTTGCGCCTTTATCACCTGAAAGGGTGATTTTGAAAATGCCTCCCATTTAAATAAGTAAACCGCAGTTATTCTTCCCGGCTGAAGAGACCTGACAGTGTGCCGAAAGTCAAGTTCCTATTATGGTATTTCAAAATATTTTTAGGCAGATCGAAAAAATGATGGAACGTAATTCCGACGCTACATGCGTCGGGATCGCCCGTACGGGCGGTGAGGAACCGAAAAGATGAATATCACCCAATTGGATGATAAACGGACCTGTGCACCCCTATACCTTTATCGCAACGATAATCAAAAACTTAACTGCTATGAAAACTCTTACTACCATTCCATGCTTATTTATTTTATGGTTCACCATCAGTGCGTCCCATGCACAGGAAGAATACTACGACGATTACTATGAAGACGCCTCCACGGCCTCGGAAGAACTGGTCCGGAATTCAGAATTCAACATCCCCTCCACACCAGCTTTTGCTCTGTTGGGTGTTACGCCGGAAATGGTCACACGACCTGGAGTAGTTCAGGACTTTAAAGTGGACTGGCGGATCAAAAACTATACCCTCGCCCCGGATCTGGCCCTGGAAGCGCAACCCTTTTGGGTGTTGTACTACGATCGCAAAGGCCTGAACGCGTACCGAAAAGCCAGCCCCCTGATGAAAACTCTTTCGACCCTTAGCTTATCCTTTGGTACCGCCAAAATGGATGGACTCAATCATTTCGCCTATTCCCTAAAACTCAACCTTTATCGGGAAAAGGATCCTATTTCAGATTCCGAGTTGGTTCAACAAATGGCACTGGAACTGGCCAATGCTGAAGCTCCCATTAAGGAAAAAATCGAATACCTCAAGTCCGAACTGGACACAGCAACTTCGCAGGAGTCCAGGCTTATGATCCGGGAAGAAATTTACCGTTCCCGGGAGGACCTGAGTGTACTGCGACGTGACGTCAAACGCCAGTTGATCGAAGTACAGCATCAACATATGCAGGAGAACTGGAATAGCGACGCCATCGATTTTGCTTTTGGACGGGTAAGCACGTTCAACAATGATCTGGATTCCTTGAACATCGAGAAAGCCGGGGTGGGCATTTGGGTTAATGGGGCGAAAGGGATCGGCCGAAATGCTCTACTGACCGGGATCACCAAGCTAAAATTTATAGGCGAAAACACGGATTTTATGCTGGGCGCCAGTTATCGCTTTGGGGGATACCGCTTTAGTTTTTACGGTGAACTGGTGTACGAAAACCTCCAAAACCACAGCGATAACGGGTTTTCCGAGGAGGAACTTTTTGCCTACAAATACGAGCGCGACCTGGGCAATGGCTGGACAAAATTTGACGAAGCCCTGGTGGGCATTTCCCAATGGAATATCACTTACGGCGGTGATTTTAGACTAAGCAACGGAATCCTCCTCAACTTTTCTCTCCGCACCCGCCTGGATCAGAATTTGAAATTCAAGAGGTTCTTGCCGGTGGCCAACATCACATGCCTGATGAGATAAGCCCGGGTCAGAATCCGAACATTTGAAGTATTTATTTTACCTATAAAATTTGCCAACATGAAACCTTTTAACTTTTTACCCGTAATCCTCCTGTGCTTTTTTGTACAAAACGCTTATTCCCAGTCCCATTGGACCTTCTATTCCAATTCTCACCACAAAGGCTACCAAAAAGCCTACGACGCCGGAGAACAAAAGGCAGCCCATCAGTGGAAATGGAATTCCTGGAAGAGTAACTGCTGTGTTCGGTTGTACTACTATACCCGTCATGGAAAAGTGGGCGAAAAAACCCTTTGTGGTGACGTCCGGGATTTCAAATCTGAGCTCAAAAAATGGGAAGACCTGAAATACGGATATCAGTCTGGATGGAAAAATATCGAACGCGTCAAGATGTACTGCGACGATCATCAATATGCGGCTAAAAACAACAGCACCCAACGCAATCAGAACACCAATAATGGAAATCAGAATTACAACCGCAATACCAATCAGAATAACTACAATCGGAACACCAATCGAAATCAGAATAATTACACTCGAAACGACAATAACAATCACGATCAGCCCAATAACAACTACGACACCAAGAATGATTACGCCAAAAAACCCTGGTATAAACACTACGGCAAGGGGAACGTGATTTTTGCATCAGACTATCACTACGGCGGTCAATACCGAGCCCAGGCGTCGGGTAGCCACGATTACCGCAGCCTAAAGTTTTATCCCAAATCTATTATACTGTCAAAAT
>CALEIL010000469.1 GCA_937876435.1 uncultured Bacteroidota bacterium | reverse complement strand
TGGTTTCCCGATTCGCAACAACCTCGGATTTGAATTTGATTACAAATCCATGATCAATGATATCGTGTCTTCGATCAAGCAAATTTGTACCGAGGAAGACATTCTGGAGCCCAATTTATTTACTGAATTTGGGAAATACACCGTTGGAGAAAGCGGGGCGACGATTTTCACCGTGCTTGAGGAGAAACGTCAGAACGATACCGAAACCTGGTATATGATCGACAACAGTCTGATGAACACCATACCCGATGCATGGGGGATACTTGAAAAGTTTATCCTACTACCCATCAACAAATGGGATCGGCCGTATCAAAATGTAAACATAGGGGGTATCAGTTGTGATCATTCCGACTATTATAACTCAGAGGACTTTAACCAACAGGTTTTTTTGCCGGAAGTTGATCCCGACAACGATGAGGAACCGTTGTATGTCGGCTTTTTCCATACGGGTGCCTATCAGGATGCGATCAGCGGTTACGGCGGTATCAAACATTGCCTGATCCCTTCCCCCAAAACCATCGTGATCGATCGGGATTCTACGGGCAATTACGTGGATTATGTTTTCCGGGATGAACAAAGCTCTGAGCATATGCTGAGCATATTGGGGTATGGGAGCAGCGAATGAATGCTTAGTTCATAGTGACTGGTACACTAGGTCGATGATTCTTTTGACTACAAATTCACATAAGGGTTATGAGCTCCAAATTGTTTTTGTGAATCATAAAGATGTAGCATAATTACGTCTTTTTCTCTACCATCAGGGAACGAAAATTCAAAGGATTCGTTGATTATTTTCAAACAGCATGATGGGTAATGTAGAAACTTTGCAAATTCCTCGTACTATCAGGGAAGTCTATGATAACCTTCCGGAGGGGACTTTGGCCCAGCTTGTAGAGAACCAGCTCGTCATGTCTCCTGCACCCACTTACAGCCATCAGAATATTTTGGGTGAATTGTATGTTCAGATGGTTTCCTGTCTCAAAGTCAATCCCATAGGCCAGGTGATATTGGCGCCATTTGACATTCATCTGGATGATGAGAATGTGTTTCAGCCCGATTTACTGTTTGTCCGCAATGAAAACGTGGACCGGATTCGTGAAAGTGGCTTATATGGCCCACCTGATCTGGTCATAGAAATCCTTTCTCCTTCTACCGCAGAATATGATCTGAACAAAAAGAAATTACAATACGAACGCCACGGGGTATTGGAATATTGGATCATCGAACCCAAAACGAGAGAGGTTCAGGGTAGTTTCCTGGGGGAAGGTAAATTTCTGTCTCCAATCATATTAACAGGCAGCATTAAATCACGTATACTGGATCAGGAATTTAGGTTTTGATTATGGGAGCACTAGAAACCTACCCCATTGATAGATTGTTTTTTCGCCATCTTTTCGCCATCTCTTCATCATCAAGTCCCGCTAGCTATGGCTATGCTCTCACCGGCAACGAGGGCTTTTCGGGTCTTCACCGCCCGTAGGAGATTCCGACGTCTGCAGTCTCGGAATTGCGTTCATCATTTCTTCGATCTCTCAAAATCAATATCGCCAAAGCATCACTTTATGCAACAGACCACAAGATTCAATATGGAATTTAGGTTATCTCTTTTAACATAATTAAAAACGCGAATCGGGATCTTATCATACGGATTTAAACCGTCAATTGTTATATTTTGTTAGCCATTCGAATTTTTTCTATAAAACTGCATGCCTAACCCAGTGTGAAATAATTGTAGCATACTATTCCAGGACGTCGTACCAGGCCAGCAACCTCGGGGGAAGGTCTTCATTGGCGGAGGCCAGGTATTCCTCATGAGAGGAGGCTATCCATTGGTGCTGAGTCTGCTGGGGAGTTACCTCAAATGGTATTTTGTGAAACCACTGGTTGGTCAGTCGGTCTTTCCGGAATAAGAGATTGTACGAGGCGAGGGAGGTTTCTATCATAAATTCCTGTTGGTGTTCTTCCGGGATGGGCCATGTCTGTGCTTTAACGGTCGCTCCGTATTGGTAATACCACAGGATCTGCATCGCGGTATTGAAGGAGATACCGTGAGGATCCCGGTCAGGGTTATCGAACCCATAGAGAATGAAGTACTTGTTTTTGTGGCTTTGCCCGGCCAGAAATGCCAGTTGATTGGCTTGTTCGGTAGTCAGGCCACTGGGATTATTCCCTGTTTGGGCAGGGGCATCCGACCACTTCAAAGCGTTGATATTAAAAAACAAATAAGTGCTGTCAGCCACATACGAACGGGCTGGAAGTATATCCTGACGAATTGCACCTAAACGAAAATCTAACGGGAGAAGGCTTTTTGTCCCGGAAAGATGAACCTGTTCTGCAATTTTATTAAATAAAAGTATATTTTTTTGGCTATTATCGATGAAATATGTAATTTGAGGGTCACTTTTTGCTGACTCCCCTATATAAGAAACGGAAAAGCTCGAGTCTTGCAGGCTTAATGCATGACTAATCATCCTGAGGATACCTGAACCGGAAGAGGTCAGAGTTAATTTTGATTTAATTTGCGACGGATTTTGAAACTCGGACGTTCTATCGAATAGATCTTCTTCCGGGAGCTGAATCTTTTTATAGGATTCCAAAGAAGAAAACATGTTTACGAAGAGGTCGTCAATCATTGTTTGGGACGATGTATGGGTTGAAATGTAATGTTTGATCATTTTATTATTTATAATACAAGCTTATACGATGTAAAACAAGTTGAATTTTATGAATTATGTGAATAAATGTCTCCATATTAAAATAATGTTATGAGGGCAAAGACACATAATAGTATTTTGAATTTTTTTACCTTTGCAGACAGCACAAAATATTAAATATCTCCTTATGACACGATTTGTACACTCTTTTTTTACCGTTTTTACCGTATTACTGATGGGCGCATATACCCTGACTGCCCAGAATACGAATGGTTCAGAAGAATCCTCTACCACGGCTTCTTCCCGTTCTCAAGTAAACGCCCAATGGGAGAACGGCGATTATACTTTCCCCCCCAGACCCAAGGACATGTGGGAGCTCGGAGTGAATCTCGGACATTCTTTTGTATCGGGTGACGTGGAAACCAGCATGCTCTCAGGTTTCGGGGCAGGTCTGCACGTCCGCAAAGCCGTAAATTATTTGTTTTCGGTGAGAGTGGGGGTAACCTACCTGACAGCAAGAGGTCTGGATGCGCGTCCGACAGAAATGAGTACGCTTCGCAGAGAAAAGATTTATCAACAAAATAATCTGGGTGGCCGGTTTGGAGATGTCAATACTTTTCACAGGAATTACAAAACCAATATATTCGGAGGCCAGATTGAAGGGGTTCTTAATCTCGGAAATATCCTGTTTCATAGCGCCAATCCTAAATGGAGCCTGAATCTGGCGGGAGGACTTGGGTTCAATGTACCCAAGACCACCGTGAATTTTTTCAACGGCAACAGTAACTACAACTGGGGCAGTGTGACCCAGGGGGTCGATCTGACCAGCAAGGATGGGCGGAAGGAAGCCCGTGATCGTCTGAAAGAAATGCTGGATGATTCCTGGGAAACCGAGGCCGGTTTGGAAAATACTATTCGGGCACTCGGAGATGAAAAATCAATCTATCCGACCATTACCGGGTCTTTTGGAGTATCCAGAAAGTTGAGTGAAAGAGTCAATATCGGATTGGAACATCAGGTCGTATTCAATGACAACGATCTATTGGATGGATTTGAATACCGGAGTAACGTGGACCGTTCGGCCAATATCGATATCATTCACTATACCAGCCTGAGTATCAATTTCAATCTGGGTTCATTTGACAAGCGTACAGAGCCTCTATTTTGGGTGAATCCTATGGCGCCTGTGATGATGGATCTGGCAGAAGTTAAATCTCGCCCCGTCCTGGATCTGACCGATACGGACGGTGACGGTGTGATCGATATGCTCGATCAGGAACTCGATTCTCCCGAAGGCGCAGCGGTAGATGTACGCGGGGTAGCTCTTGACAGCGACCAGGATGGCGTAGCGGATTACATGGATAAAGAGCCATTCTCCAACCCTGGATTTGATGTAGATGACGATGGTGTGGCTATTATTCCAGATCAAGGCTATCTCACAGAGGATGAAGTCAATACCCTGGTCAATAATAAAATGTCCAACCTGAGGATGGACTGGTGGTTGCCTATGGTTCACTTTGACCTGGATAAATACTACGTAAAGCCAGCTTATTATGGTGCCCTGATGCAGGTAGCAACGGTGCTTCAAAATCAACCTGATCTGAAGGTAGTAGTCAGGGGGCATACCGACAACCGGGGAAATCAGGAATACAACCGTGTGTTATCTTATAACCGGGCCAAAGCAGTCGTAGATTATCTCGTCGAGCGGTATGGAGTCGCTGAGGAGCGATTTGTCATCCAGTATGGCGGAGAAGAAAATGAATTGGTTCCCGAGTTACAGGATAATTACAATCTGGACAAAAGAGAAGAAATGCAACAATATCTCAATCGTCGGGTAGAGTTTTTCGTAGCCAGACCAGGAGACGAATCTATGGAACGACCTGAAGGACCTGAGGCGGGTCAGGGAACCCCCGGATCAGCGCTCGAAGGACCGAAATACAGCGGTAACAAAAACTCAGGATATTGATTCCAGTCTGAATCAATCACCCGTAAAAAAGAATTAAAAGGTAAGTCTGATTTCAGGCTTACCTTTTTTTATTGGTGTTCTGTTTCATAAGTAATTGATACTTATGACGAGGTTATTTTGAGTCAGGTCAAGGCGCTTCGAATGAGCCTGCCACATGGAAATCTCGGACTCGAAAGT